>CANCKV010000346.1 GCA_947378615.1 Chitinophagaceae bacterium
TACAACGATTATCTCAAGACATTATCTTTATTGAAAATACAAACTTTAGTTTATGACAGTTAACAGAAAAATTCTTACTCTAGATGAGTTTATTACGCAACAAACACGGCAGTTTCCCTCTGCAACAGGAGAATTAAGTAGTTTGTTAAGAGACATTGCACTAGCTGCAAAACGTGTAAATGTCGAAGTTAATAAGGCAGGACTTGTAGATATTCTTGGGGACGCAGGGACAGTAAATGTTCAGGGTGAAGATGTGAAAAAGTTAGATATTTATGCAAACAATCAATTTATGGGGGTTTTGCATCATGGTATCAGTTGCGCAGGTATTGGTAGCGAAGAGTTAGATGATTTTGTGGTATTCGATGATGAAATTAGTAATAATAGTAAATATGTTGTTCAATTTGACCCATTAGATGGTAGTGGTAATATTGATGTGAATATTTCCATAGGTACAATTTTTAGTGTTTATAGGAGAATTAGTGAAGTTGGGAAGCCTTGTACCAAAGCCGACTTTCTACAAGCGGGAATTACACAAGTTGCAGCAGGTTATGTGATTTATGGTTCTTCTACCATGTTAGTTTATGCAACAAAGCGTGGTGTAAATGGATTTACACTTGACCCTTCAATTGGAGAATTCTGTTTGAGCCATCCTGATATTAAATGCCCTCCTTCAGGAAAAGTTTATTCTGTTAATCATGGTAATTTCTTCCAATACTCCCCAAACATTCGTGAATACATTAATGTTTGTCAGAAAAAAGATAAAACAAATGGCGGACCATACACTCAGCGTTATATTGGAAGTATGGTAGCAGATGTACACCGCAATCTGATGAAAGGAGGTATCTTTTTATATCCAGGAACTACTGAAAAGCCGGGTGGAAAGTTGCGCTTATTGTATGAATGTAACCCATTCGCCTATATTGTTGAAATGGCAGGAGGAAGGGCTACTGATGGCAAACAACCAATTTTAGAAATTATTCCTACTGAACTACACGAAAGAACCCCTTTCTTTGTAGGCAGTAAAGACATGATGGATGAACTTGATACATATATTCAGAAGGATTCAATTTAATATTAATAATTGTTCATATAGTTTTCCTACTCTTAGGAAATGCATCTTTTTGTTGGGTAGTGCTTTTGTTTTTTTTAAAACAAATGTTTCTGCCCAACAAAAATTATTGCAAGGTCAAATGACTTTTATTGCTACTCCCAAACCAAATAGCATAATTTATCACGATACACTTTACAATGGAAGCCATTCCTTTAGAGCCTTATTTTTACGGACAAAGGATCCACAAATAATCGAAGCCTACAAGTTTCATCAAACAGATAAAATATGGGGGTCGATATTAGGAACTACGGGCTCAGTTGCATTGTCATTAGGAGTTGTTTATGCAAGCAGTTCTCACCCAAATATTAGCAGAAGTACAGGTTGGATAATGGCAGGTTCCGGGATGATTGCGGCTATAACAGGAGGGTATTTAATGAATAGAGCAAACGCTGACTTGTTACTTGCTACTTATCTTTTCAATAAAAAGCAGTTGAAACCAACAACTTCAATTGGCATCTCAAGCAATGGATTGAGTGTAGTTGTTAAATTGTAAGAAATGATTTTCAGTATATAGGTTTCAGGTTAGGTATGGGAATAAGATTATTATAAATAAGTATATATAACAGGTAATAAGCGATGAGCAAAACAATCATACAAGTAAAAAATCTAGTAAAGAATTACGGAACATTCGAAGCAGTAAAGGGAATAAGTTTCGACGTTCATGAAGGAGAAATATTTGGATTATTAGGTCCTAATGGGGCAGGGAAATCAACTACGCTTGAAATTATTGAAACGCTTAGAAACAAAACAAGTGGCGAAATTATAGTGGATGGATTTAATCTTGATGATGACCCAAATGAAATTAAAAAGATAATAGGAGTTCAGCTTCAAGCGAGTGGCTTTTATCCTGGTTTGAATCTTGTTGAATTAATTAATTTGTTTGCTGGATTATATAATGAGGAAACCGAACCCATGGAATTATTGGGTAAAGTAAATCTAGTGGATAAGGCAAAATCGAAGTTCAAAGAATTGAGTGGTGGACAAAAACAACGGTTCTCTATTGCTACAACCTTGATAAACAAACCTAAAGTGATATTTCTTGATGAACCTACAACAGGTTTAGACCCACAAGCGAGAAGAAATCTTTGGGATTTAATTCTTGACATTCGAAAACAGGGGACAACAGTAATTATTACCACTCATTATATGGATGAAGCAGAGGTTCTTTGTGACAGAGTTGCCATAATAGATAATGGAAAAATAATTGCCCTCAATTCCCCACATAACCTAATTGATGAACTGGTTGAAACGGGCTTTGAAAGACCTGTACAAGTAAAAAAGGCAAACTTAGAAGATGTTTTTATCAATTTAACAGGCTTTACAATTCGTGAGGATTAGCAAGTATTAAGTTTTAGGTAATAGGTAATAAGTAATAGGTTTAAGGTAAATGGTTTGAGGTAAATGGTTTGAGGTAAAGGGTTTGAGGTAAATGGTTTGAGGTAATAGGGTTAAGGTAAAGGGTTTAAGGTATAGATCTAAGTAAATTTAAAAATATAATGTTATGGATTATCGTTATCCAATTGGCAAATATGAGCCACAATCATATTCTGAGTTGCAAAAAAAAGAATGGTTGACAGACATTGAAACATTGCCTATTCGTTTGCAAGAAGCGCTTGACGGGTTAACAATTGAACAATTAGAGACTCCCTATCGGGATGGTGGTTGGACTGTCATTCAATTGGTTCACCATATTGCTGATAGTCACATGAATGCTTATATCCGATTCAAATTAGGACTTACTGAGGAAAATCCTACTATCAAGCCTTATGAAGAGAAAGAGTGGGCAGAATTAGCCGATATAGACAGTGTGCCTATTTCTGTATCTGTTTCATTAATTGTTGCTTTACACCATCGTTGGATTGAGACTATTAAGGGACTTACATTGGAACAATGGCAACGTACTATTGTACATCCTGAACATGGAAAGCAATTGACACTTTGGTTATTATTAGGGATGTATGCATGGCATGGGAAACATCATGTGGCACATATTACTGCTTTACGAAAAAGAAATAACTGGTAAAATATTGTTTTATCACAAAGCAAAAAAGGTTTTTACATTGGATTACTAGGGAATATAGATATACTTTGTGAAATTTGTTTTTCCCTAAGGAATTATTGGTAAAGCTTCTAAAATTAAAATGATGACAAGAGATTTAAGGTGGGAAAGGTTGGATTCAAAGTATTTATTGAAAGATACTTGGGCTACTATTAGAGTGGATACCTGTAAAAAGCCGGATGGAGTAATTATTACGCCATATTATGTATATGAATTCCCTAATTGGGTGACGGCTGTCGCTTTTACAAAAGATGGGAGAGTTATTCTAGAAAAGCAATATCGTCATGCCTTAGGAGAAGTAATGTATGAAATACCTGGAGGTTGTGTAGATGCAAGTGACAAGAGTTTGGAAGACGCAATTGCTCGTGAACTTTTGGAGGAGACAGGTTATCAATTTGAGAGATTTGAATATCTCGGAAAGACTTCAGCTAATCCATCTACAAATACCAATTTAATGCACATGTTTATTGCGTATGGAGGAGAAGAAGTGAAGGGACAAGAATTGGATCATGGTGAAGACCTTGAAGTATTGATTGTAACTTATGATGAGTTGATAGATTTACTCGAGAAAGGGGCCTTCTTACAGGCGATGCATACTACATGCATTTATGCGGCTTTAAAGAAAATGGGAAAACTCAAGATTAGTTAAATTGTAAGGGCCGTGAAGAATCACAGCCCTTTTTTTCAACCCTAAACCCTTAAAAAACAAAATTATATTCGTAAATATCATGCCAAACATTAAAATATGCTTAAAGAGTGGTGAATATTTACATATTTTACCAAAAATGGCCAAACTTAAAACCTTTCTAACTTAGAAAAGAAAAAATCACCTTCAATTTGTGCATTTTCGTCACTGTCACTACCGTGTACTGCATTTTCTCCTATTGATGCTGCAAAGTTTTTACGAATTGTGCCTTCTGCCGCATTGGCAGGATTGGTAGCCCCAATAAGGGTTCTGAAATCTTCAACTGCGTTTTCTTTCTCCAAAATGGCAGCTACAATTGGTCCACTACTCATGAAATTCACTAACTCTCCAAAAAAAGGACGTTCTCTATGTATATCATAAAATAAACCTGCTTGTTCAGTAGTTAATTTAGTCCATTTCATAGCTTTTACACTATAACCTTCCTTAATAATTTGGTCTAAAATAGCACCTGTGTAACCCTTACTTGTAGCATCGGGTTTAATCATCGTAAATGTTCTATTACTCATAATTTTAATTGTTTTCGCCGCAAAAGTAAGGGGATTTGACTTGTAGTTGCAAAACAGGTTCAATTAGTGAGTATAAAATATTTCGATTTCGCTAACCATCTTAAGTCTTTTAGCCTTGTATTGATGAAGAACTAAACTTAAATTCAATGAAATTAAATTCGTCCCGAAACATAAATGAAGTATTATTTTTATCTACAATGG
>CANCKV010000347.1 GCA_947378615.1 Chitinophagaceae bacterium
TATATTTTCCAACCAAACAAAGAAATTAATGGATTTACTTTTGGCGGTGTTGGTCGTGGAACTACTATCGATTATGTACAATCTTCTTATGCTAATGATGATGCTTTTGAGTGGTTTGGTGGTACAGTAAACTGTTCACACCTTATCTCTTACAGAGGTGTTGATGATGAGTTTGATACAGATAATGGTTATTCTGGTACTTGTCAATTCTTGTTGGGTGTTCGTGATCCACAACTTGGTGATGCAACCTGGAATGCTCCATCAGGCGCATCTACTTCAGAAGGTTTTGAATCTGATAATGATGCAGCTGGTTCTGCAAACACTCCTTATACAAGTGCCATTTTCACTAACGTAACTTTCATTGGGCCATTACGTGGAAATGCATCTGCTGCTAATCAATCTGCAATTTATCCTGCATTCAGAAGAAATGCACGTATCCGTCGTAACTCAAGATTAAGAGTACTTAACTGCGTTATGATGGATTACCCTCGTGGTCTATTCGTTGATAACAATGGTACTGTTCCTACATCTGCAGCTGCTCTTTCTGGTTCTATGCGTTTTAGCAATAACCTATTAGCTGGTAACGTAGCAGGTCAGGTAATTGAACCAGGAAATACTTCTGTATTCCCTACCATTTATACTTGGTTTGCGGATAACCATAACGATTCATTGGTTTCTACAACTGGTATCTTGGTTAATCCTTACAATTTCACTAGCCCAGATTACCGTCCATCTACAACGTCTCCAGCTTTAGTAAATTACAACTTTGAAGATACAATCTTTAATGGTGTTTTAAGTGCTGCTACTTATGACTTAACGGTTCCTAGTGGTGATGCTTCTGTAGTTTCAAGTAATCTTACTTATAACAACGTTACATTGAACGGTGGTTCTTTGACCATTAACTCTGGGGTGACATTGACTATTACAGGAGGACTTTCTCTTAATAGTGGTACCATTATCAACAACGGCGGTTCTATCGTTTATGGTTCTGCTTTAATTGTAAATGCAGGAAACTCTATTAACCTAAATGGTGTATTCGCTAATGATGTTATCAATAACGGTACAATCAATTTAACTGATAACTCTACTTTTAGTGGAAGTATCACAAACAATGGAATTATTACAGGTGCAGGTTCTTATTTAGCTGCTAAGAAATTGACTTTGTCTGGTGCAAGTGCAAACTTAGCTGGTAACGGTTCAATTGGTGTATTGGAAATCAACAGTAATGGTACTATCACAAATACTGGTACAGATTCATTGAAAGTAATTAACAAGTTAATCTTGACTAATGGTACTTTAGCTTCAAATGGTAAATTAACTTTCAAATCTACTTCTTTGGATAGTACTGCTGTTGTAGATGTAGTAACAGGTGGTAATATTTCTGGAAATGTAGTTTCTGAACGTGTGATTCCTAATAAGTTCCGTGCTTTCCGTGATTTAGCTGCCGGTGTGAACACTAATGGTACTATCTTCAGTAACTGGCAAGAAGGTGGAAACACAACTTCTGGTTACGGTATCTTCATCACTGGTGCTAAGGGTACAGCAGGTAGTGCTGATGCAACTTCTGGAATAGATTTAACTTCTTCAGGTTCTCCTTCTGCTGAAACCTATAGAAATGGTAACTGGTACATCTATAGCAACCAACCTGCTTCTTATGGTGGTCCTTATTATACTAAGTCTGGAATTTATTCTACACTTGATTACCACAACGGTTTCCGTATGCTTGTAAGAGGTGACAGAAGTTTCAACCTTGGTCAGTCTGGCTTGTCTGCTTACTTCATGGTAAATAAGACTACTATCAGAACAACTGGTTCATTAGTAACTGGAGATGTTAATTATTCAAGCTACTTGAATAACACTGCTGATGGTTATACTATGATTGGTAATCCTTATCTAGCTCCTATCAATTTTGATGCGATTATGAATGACCCAAGTAATTCAAATACAAACTTAACTAGAGTTTACTATTACCTTACTCGTAACGACTCTACAAATGGTATTTCTGGGCCACAAGGTGCATTAAGTTCTTATGCAACTTATGATGTTGACTTTGGTGGTAGTTCTGATGCAGTTACACCTTACATCATGCCAGGTCAAGCTTTCTTTGTTCAGCACGATGCTACTACTAATGCAGGTACTTTAACTATCAAAGAATCTCATAAGGCTGCTAATAAATCTAGAAAGCAATATGGCATCTTTGGTACAACTACAACACATAATCTATACGTTTCATTGTTGAAAAACACTGAATTTGGTTTTGCTAAAGCTGATGCTGTTAAAGTATTGGTTAATGAATCATTGGTTGCGAATCGTTCTGTTGCAAAATTTGCTAATGATGCCGACAATCTATCTATATTAGATGGTAAAAATGCATCTGCTATTGCAGGCTTCAAGAAGCTAAGCGAAAATGATGTCATCAATCTTTCTCTTGATAAGTTGACTGTTGGTACAGAGTACAAATTAACATTAAATGCTGCTGCTTTCAATGTTGAAGGTCTTACTCCTTTCGTAGTAGATAGAAAGAATAACTCAACAACTGCATTGTCTCCTAAGGTTGAAACAATTTCTTTTACTGCTAGTACTGCTGACGCAAATCGTTTTGCAATAGTATTCAAGGTTAAAGCAGTTTCTGATATTGTTGCTACTTCAGCTTCAATTAGTGCTTATCCAAACCCTGTAGTAGGTGGTACTTTACACCTTGCTACTAGCAATCTAGTTGCTGGAAAGTATAATGTGGTAATTTACAATACACTTGGTAAAAAAGTGTTTACTACCGAAATTGAAAGTACCACAAACATGAAGGATCTTAAAGTAGGTTCTTTGGTTTCTGGTCACTACAATTTAGTAGTAACTTCAGGTACAAAGGTTGTATATAATACAGCTTTACAGGTTAAATAATAATTTAAAAGCAAACAGCAACTAGTTATTTGCTGTTGGCTCTTTTTAAACCTTTAATAGATAAACATGAAAAAATCAATATTTAGCTTAGTGAAGATTGTATTTGTATTGATAATCTTAATTATTTCAACTTCTTTACTCAAAGCACAAGGACCGGGTGGTTTAATTGATGGTGGTGGTGTAGGTGATACAACCATGCCTGTAAAAAAAATTACTTTGACTGCTAATAGGGTCAATGATGTTGTAAAAATTGACTGGACTACAGAGGGGGAATCCCAAATTTTAACTTTCACAGTTGAAAAATCTGTAACTGCAAATGCTTTCACTGAATTGTACACTGTTGGTGCCAAGAATACTCAGATTGCATCTTATTCTACTAGTGATGTAATCAATAACGATACCTATTATAGAATTAAAGCTACAGACATAAAAGGTATTGTAACTTATAGTGATGTAAAATATGTTTATTCAAAGGGTAATGCAAAATTTATAGCTTACCCAAATCCACTAATTGGAAATACTTTACACATTGCTACAAGCTTTCTTTCAGCTGTCAAATACAAGGTATCCTTGTATAATGACTTTGGACAGAATGTATTCTCAAATGAGTTGAATGGCACATCAAATATTAACGATTTGAAAGTTGGCTTTTTGCCTGCCGGTCATTATAATCTGACACTTAGCGCAGGAAGTAAAGTTGTTTATAATTCAGCGCTACAGATTAAATAATCTATCAAACTTTATTCTGTCAGTAATAAAAATTTCTACTGACTATTTTATTTACAATTTTAAATTAATTAAAATGAAAAAAACAGTTTTAAAACTATCAAAGGTGGTTATTACCACTTTGATGTTGGTAGCAACTACTACCTTGTTGAATGCACAACCAAATCCAACTAATGGTGACATTGGTGGCATGCTAGACCCTGGTACTGTTAGCGAAAGTGCTCAAGTACCTTTTGATACAAACATGACTCTATTATTCGTTGCAACTGCACTCTTGTTTGTTACTTATAAATACAAAAAGGGTCAATTAAGTCTATTAGGTCAATAAAAATTTCTATTTTTAAAGTGTGAGTTTTAGGCGTGCAAAGAGTTTTATAACTTTTTGTGCGCTTTTTTATCATACAAGTTGATAACAGGAACAACAAATGGACTATTAGAAAAATAAGCCGAAAATATGCCTATTTGTTATATTCATCTCTCTTTTATAATTTCCAATTATCGAAGTCCTATCCCCATTGCTAAGGAATGCTGAATAAATAAATTGAGCAATTATAAAATCGTTTCACTAAGTAGCCCCCAATTCTACGAAGTAGAATTTCTATGTGAACTTCTCTTTAATAAAACATAGAAAAAAATCTATGTGCTTTCTATGTGAACCTATCTGCCTATGTGTTGAGCTTTTTTTATAAAATTCGTGTTATTTTCTATAATACTAAATCTGAAAATTGCTCAACTTATTTATTTTAACTTCCTAAGCTTCTCTCCCTCCTATATCTTGAGCCTTTTTTGGAATCATTCATAACATTCTCGGAAGTAAATCATTTGAAATTTGCTTAAATTATTGTAATTGCATTACTAAACATAGAATCATAGAGAGACTTTGAGCTTACACTTTCGATGCACAAAGTTTCAAGAAATAACCAATCAAGAATCAAACAACTCTATCA
>CANCKV010000348.1 GCA_947378615.1 Chitinophagaceae bacterium
GGGTGATATTTTGGTGACATTTCCTCCAGCCACATATATATTGTTAAATACATCAACAACTAAACTAGTTAAAGTAGTACCAGATAGTTTATAAACAGTTGTAACTATTCCTGTATTTGTGATTTTTCGTATGCTATAATTACCATAATCAGCCACATAAACATTACCTACCATATCTACCGCTACCCCTTGCGGATTTTTGAAACTAGCACTTGTTCCAACACCATCAATATTTCCAGCAATTGTACTTCCTGCAAAAATTGTCTTCTGTCCATAGACAGTTGCAGGAACAATTCCACCTGAATTAGTAGGACTAAAAGATGTAATAGTCGAACCAACAGGAAATAGTTTTACACCAGCAGCATAACTTATATTCGGGGATTTCAAAATAGTAAAACCTGACTTAGTAGCCGTTCCATTCGCTGTTCTAACTGTAACGCTGCCACTACCGCCTACTATTGCAGAAATCGTAGTTGAGTTAAGTACAGAAAAAGTACTTGCTGCTACTCCTCCTATTTCGACTCCTGTTACACCACCTGTGAAATTTGTACCAGTAATAACAATTTTAGAACCCAATGGTCCTGTTGTCGGAAAAAATGAAGAAATGGTTGGAGCACCTGTAGTGCCTAATGTTACGGCAGAACTGCTGTTCCCATATAAATTGTAAGCAGAAACAGTGTAGGTTTTCGAAGCAACAGCAACAGTGGGTATTCCTGCAACCTCACCTGTTTGAGTATTTAAGACTAACCCAGAAGGCAATTCTGTATTGATTTGGAAGCCTACAAGGCTTATTTTTCTTATTTTATTATTATCAGAAACATATAAATTACCTGCACCATCAACTGCAAGACCCGATAAAGAATTAAATCCTGCCTGACTACCGATTCCATCTTTGTCCCCTTTCCCACCATAACCTGCCAAGGTGGACACCATACCCGATGGCGAAACTACTCTAACTTTATAACTCAATACATCTGCAACATACACATTACCCAAACCATCCACAGCAATGCCATTTGGTTGCATAAAACTTGCTGAAGTACCTTGTCCATCTGTATATCCTTGCAAACCGCTTCCGGCTAGTGTAGTAACAACTCCACTAGGACTAACCTTTCTAATTTTATAGTTAAACCTATCACAAACAAATAAATTACCTGTTTTATCAAGTGCAATCCCTTGAATAAAACCGAAACTTGCTAATTTACCTATGCTATCTTTCGATCCATTAGTACCATTCCCAGCGAAAACAGAAGTGACTCCTGCAGGTGTTTTTTTGCTAATGCTATAATTACTCGCTGTATATACATTACCCAATGCATCAACTGCAACACCCTGACTATTACTATAAATTTTTCCTGACAAATCAACTGCAATATACTTATTGGTTCCTCCAGTTAATGTTGAAACCATGCCATCAACACCAATTTTTCTTGTTTTGTTGTTAGTATAATCTGCTACATAAATATTCCCCGCAGCATCTGTTGCTAAGCCTAATGGCCCAAAAAACTTAGCGGTATCAATCAGCCCATCTACTAACCCACCTGTTAAAGAACCTGCATAAGAAGTTACCTCTCCATAATTGACTGATGGAATATTCCCACCGTTATTTGTAAGTGGTATAGATGCTATTGCTATGTCTGTAGGAAATGTATTCCCAACTTTAGGGTAACTAATAAATGGGGCATAAGAAGTATTAAAACCAGATTTAGTAGCAGAACCATTTGGTGTGGTAATTATCACATCTCCACTTACTCCATAATTTACATTTGCCGTTATAGTAGTGGAATTAACAACTGTAAAAGTTACAGGAACAACACCACCAAAAGTAACGGATGTGGTTCCTGTAAAATTTGAACCTGTTATTGTTACTATAGTTCCACTCGAATTGTTTGTCGCAGAAAATGTTGCAATACTTGGCATAGAAGCGATGTCAATTACATAAATCATTCCGGCTCCAGCACAAGTAATATATAGATTCCCTTGACTATTAAATGTCAATCCATCAGGTGAACTCATCCAACAAGAAGCAGCTAAATTTGGCTCAATATTATTTCCACCTCCTGCAAATGTGGTAATTATCCCATTATTATCTACTTTTCTGATCCGCCTATTCAATCCATCAGAAATAAATAAATTGCCATACACATCTACAGCCACTCCCATTGGAGTTATTACAGCATCGGTTGCTAACCCTCCGTCACCACTAGCTACTTGTGAAGCAACATAAGGATTTCCTGCAACTCTTGTAATCACATGATCAGTGCTTATTTTTCTTACAGTACTACCATTTGAAGTTGTAAAAAAAACATTCCCAGACATATCAACGGTTAAATACCTTGGATATCCAATAGCAGCAGAAGTTGATGAACCACCATCTCCAGAATAAAAATAATTACCATTACCTGCGATAGTACTGATAGTATTCATGTTACTAGTAACAACCCTAATTCTATTATTGTGCTCATCTGCTATATACAAATTACCAGAAACATCAAATGCAATCCCCATAGGACCACTCAGCTGAGCATAATATGCTTGATATTGTGCATCACTATAACCAGCCGTGCCATAATAGCCTACAACAGTTGAAATTATTCCACTTGAATTTACTTTACGTATTCGATTGTTATATGTATCGGAAATGAATAAATTGCCTGAAGGGTCAATTGCAATACCAGAAGGATAATACAAACTCGCAGAGGTAGCCGCTCCCCCATCACCACTAAATCCAGGAGTGCCGTTACCTGCAACAGTAGTGATGATTCCCTGCGGGTTTACTTTCCTAATTCTATGATTCCAGTTATCTGCTATGTACATATTTCCAGAAGCATCAAAAGCGGTTGCATAAGGTCCATATAATTTAGCATTTGCTACATTACCACTATCTCCCAAAAAGCCACTCCCATTGTATCCAGCAACAATACTCATCACTTGCCCATTTGTAAAATTTACAGTAAGAAAACAAACAATTGTAATAAAGGCTACTGCCTTAGCAAAACTCTGTAATAAGCGATTCATAAATGATTGTTTTTTGCCTTCTAAATCCGGTTTCAGCTTTCCGTAGCTACTATTTATTCAAGTGTAGCCAAACTCAATTTATGATTAATTATAACAAACTGCTATTCAAGTAGTTTTGGCAACTTTCTTTGCTATTACACCTTTTAAACATATCTTTCATTTGACTACTAATATAAATCACCTTGAAATTTAAAATAATGGCTATCCATATTAATCCAAAATTACTCAACCCCCATTTTCATCTAATAACTGTATATTCCTAATATTACATCATCATAAAATACTAATTCATCTTACGCAAGTTCAAAAAATTACTTAAAAAGTTTTACCACATAAGGCACAAAGAAAATTATTGAATAAGGTAAAAACCTGTCACTTTAAGTTCACATAGACTCGAGTGTAAAAAAGTAAAACTTCTTTTCTATGTTTTCTTACATAAACTAGAATCAAATACTGTGAGCCTACAGTGAGTATGTTGTAACATTTTATTGTTTTTTCAAATACCGCGCTACATAAGATACTAACACTAAGGAATGCAATTAAAATAAATTGAGCAACTTGTATCTCAATTAAGTATGCACTTTACTATAAACTTATAACCTATTACCTACTACTTCCTTATGTTAATTAATATTGCGTTCCTATTCCGTCCATGTCTTTTCGCCTTTCTTCATCTTTGCGATTGTCTCCTCATAAGAGGTCTTATCATTATCGGGAGCGAGTTTCAATACCTTTGTTTCAAAGTCAATAGCTTCTTTTGAACTGCCCAATTTATATAAAAGGTTGGCATAAGTATCCATAACTGCAGGGTCTTGCACATTCGTACCACTAAACGATTTCTTACTCCATTCTAATGCTTCTTTTAATATTGCTTTATCATCAATATGATCAAAAACATTCCAAGCATATTCATTCAATTGTGAACCTGAAGTTACTTTTGCCCCATATTTTTTCATGTAATAAGAAATTGCAGGGGCATAGTTTTTCCAATCTTTCAATTCAGAATAAAGCGTAACTTTTATTAAAGCAATAACTTCCTTAGCTTGTTTAGGATAAGCTTTCGTAAGTCGCTCTTCAGACTCTTTCGTCAATGCTTTCTCCCCTTTTCCAGAAAACATTTTTTGAAGCTCTGAATTCAATAAAATATTTACAATAAATGAATTTGCTTTTCCTTTACCTAAAACTTTATCATAATCCTCCTGATGATTTACAATAAGCTTAAAACCTGTATCCCTTGTACTCCTAGTAATTCTATTCATCAGATCTACATTTCCCTTTGTGAACATAGTAGGTTGAGTGGCAATGTATGCATTGAAATACTGAGTATAATCATCATAAATTGAATAAGCATTAATAGTTAATCTCCTTAAAAAGGAAGAATCAGTTAATGACTGAGAAAAATTCTTTTGCATCACATAATATTGTGTAGAAGGCGATAACGACTCCTTTCCTTTTTGTATAAATGCGGAGTCACCCATTGCACCCACAAATCTATGTACCAATTCCCCCGCAGCAGAAAAAATAAGAGAAGTAGGATATGCTCGAATT
>CANCKV010000349.1 GCA_947378615.1 Chitinophagaceae bacterium
AAATCTGAAATCACGAAGCAAATTCTAGGAGGAAAAGACACATCAGGTTCTCATCCTTCCGACCCTAAGAAGGTGTTAGAAAATGCAGGAAAGGGATTGCTTGATAAATTCAATCCTTTCAAAAAGAAATAATCTTGCTTGAATACAAAACGCCCCGAAAGCTATCAACTTTCGGGGCGTTTTTATTTTAATACCTAAAACGTATAACGTATTACTTAAAACATAATACCACTAACAACTAACCACTAATAACTAACCACTAACCACTAATTACTTCCCTTTTTTATATCGTGCAATTACATCTACAACTTGATGGTTTTGGAGAATAACAGGGTTTATTTCAATAAATTTCTTCAACAGCTTAGGAGCAATTTCCATTGCCTTTTCCAATTGCAATAATGCCTCCTTGGTTTTTCCCATCATTAAAAGAGAGGCACTATAATAAAAAATAAAAATGGGCTTATTTATCGTTTTCTCCATTGCAAACAAACATTGTTCGGCTGCATCTTCCACCATATCTTCTTCTATCAAACATCTAATCAAGGCCTCCCATGAAGCGGCTTTTTTCGGTCTTAATCGTACTGCATTCCCTATGTATTGAATGGCCTCTTTTACTCTTTTTAATCGAAGCATACATTCACCAATTGCCAATAAATAGTCGGGCACATTACGTTGAATCCTCATTGCAATTTCCAAATGCCTGACAGCAGCACTCCATTGTTTTTCCAACATGTATGTAACCGCTACTTTGTATTGCAGTTTACTATCATCGGGATTCAAGTGTGTAGCCTTTTTGTAATTGGAACGGGCTTGTGCATAGTTGCCCATTCGATGATAGCAATGGCCAATTGCCTCATAAATTACCTCTTCAGGGCGACTTAATTCCAATACTTTTTCTAGTGCTTCAATCGCATCTTTGTATTTGCGAAGCCGTAAAAAGGCATCCCCCATATTACGATAAGCATAATCGAATTTTTCCTCAATTGCAATAGCATATTTGTACGCATCAATTGCTTTTTCATACAATTTTAGCCCTTGATAGGCAGCAGCGAGATTAAACCAAGCGATTTCATTATAAGGATATTCGTCAATTATTTCCTTATGAAGCTGAATACTTTCTTCATTACGACCCGTAAAGTCGGTCCAAAAACAAATTTTATAGAGTGCCTCTTCATTATTTGGTTCTTCTTCTAAGATTAACTTTAGACAATCAAAAACTTTTTCAAACTCCTCATAATCATCATATACGTCCGTCAATTCAAATAATAACTCAATTCTTTCTTCTCCCTCAAATTGTTGAAGAGCAGTCTCTAATAGCTCAACAGCCTTCGATTGTTGATCAAGTGCCATATAGGCATCCGTCTTTAAAATAAATAAGTCAATATTGGAATTATCATACAATTCTGCCACTTCTAATAGGGAAAGTGCTTCATCATATCTTCTCAGAGCCAATAGGATATCGGCCTTTCTAATCATCAAAATACTAGAATAAGGAAACTGTTCCAAACCTGCTTCTGCAGCTTGAAGTGCTTCGGGTAAGTCGTCTTTGTCATCATAATAATCGATGATACGGTCAAAATCATCTTCTTCAATGAAAACATGACTTCTCCCCCTTTTAAGGTTGTTATATTGCCTTAAAAGTTCATTCATTTCCTCTTTGTCCTCGTGATAAGATTGTTCTTTCATAAAAAAAGGTTGATTAAATGTAGGTGAAAAGCCTATTCCGAAAATAAATATAGGGGGAAACTTTTATTAACGATTGTTGATAAAGGTAAAAAGTGTAGCAATTGATAATAGATAATTTGTCATACATGATTAATAATGCAGAATCTTGTCAGTCACGTTAAATCATGTTTTACAGTTACAAGTTCTTTACAAAAAGTATATTTCAAAATCAATTTTGTATTTGGATGCTAGCTTTCTGCGAATCAAGTATGTTATACCTACTATAAAGTGAAGAAACTTAGGGGAATGGGAAGCGATTCGGTTGGTTGTATTAGTAACAGGATGAAAAAGCCTTTTTGCTACTCACCTTAGCAGGTTTGCTATATAGAATAGCAGGCTTGCCACTGTAACTAGCAATCTTTATGGAGTGAGTAGCAAGGTGAAAAACTGATTCAGCCTTACGTCTGACCCAATGAGATGTCTTGCTAGCGTGAGTAGCAAACTTGCTATTCATACTAGCAAACCTGCTTGGCAGTCCATCAAGCTTACTATTTTCAGTAGCAGGCATGCTAGAACGAGTAGCAAGGCGGATTATTTGAATTCATACTCGGTTTGTATGCAGATTTCTCTCTATATTTTATTTTTTCAATACAAAGTCTCAAAGAATCAAGAACATAAAGCCAAGGTTAAGTTGTCTTTTTTCTTCCATGTGCCTCTTAGCAACTTCGAGTATTCACTTTTATAACACATTGTTTATATTCAAAGAAAAATTAATGGCGAAAAACGTAAGGTTGCAATACATTATAATTGAAGGAATTCAAGCCTTTTAGGAATGTAGTCAAAATAAATAGAGCAATATGCAGAACAATGCAATGCCTTTTTGACTCAATTCTTATAACCTATTACTTATAACTCACAACTTTCTTAACACTCTAAATCTTTTATTCAATGATATAAAAATATTATCCGATTAAATAAGGTATGTTTGGAGAATTATTGAAAAGGGTATTATGGAACATGAATTCTTTTTGCCGAAAGGCGATTTGCCGAAAATGATTTGGATGAATCAATTCTCGAAGGGATTATCTACTCATGGTGCCGACCTAGATGTATCTGATGAAACAATTGCTGCTACTAAAGCAGATGCTGAATTTTATAGTAGGTTGATGGATTATCTGATAAGTACCCAAGAATATGAAAGTAGTTTAGTGACTTACAAGAATGAAATGATTACTTCATCATCTACTGTTATTGCAGATATTCCGGTTTTTGAGGGTATGGCAACGCACGTAGCAGTACTGCCAGGTATTTTTGATCGAACAAGAGCTCTTGTTTCAATACTTAAGAAACATAATGACCTCACTCCTATCATGATTCTAGATATGGGATTAGAGGGAAATGTAATAAAACACGATTTTAGTAAGATTGTAGTCAATGCCAAAGTGACGACAAGAAATGCACATCCTTATTTAGCATGGAATCATCTTGGAACAGATGCAGTGGATATTAGTTGCGACTATGATGATTCACTCGGCATGAGAAAGGTTGAGCGTATTATGGCTACACATTTTATAGAACCCCGTCTTCCTGCGCCCAATCTTTCTGCCATTTATAAATATAAGTTCCGATATGTGGTCAATGATAAACAAGTAGGGGAGTGGTCAGCCATTTTTGAGATTGTAGTGAAGGGGATTCCGGCTAGTGATTGAGTTGTGAGTTATAAGTGATGAGTCTGAAAATGAATTGAAGCTATCACTTTATCCAAAGGGATTCTAATATTTTCCAAATGTTCCTCTATTTGCTTAATTCATTAATATTTACCGAAATTCCAAAAATAAACTTTCCACTTTTCATGAAGTCTATCGCAATTAGCGATTAAAAAATGAAAGATTTAAAAGTGAAATATAAAGGTTGTTTTTCATTGGAGAGGGATATTGTTTCAAATCAAAGAAATGAAAAGGATAGAAAGTTTCTTTTACTATGCATCTCTTTGTTTTTCCTAATAATTACCCATGCACAACCCCAACTTAGCATCACTCAATCCCTGACTTTACCTTATTGTTCAACTGCAACCACGGGTTCCATTCAATTAACCGCTAGTGGAGGAATGGCTCCCTATAGTTTTCAAATGATTAGCCCTTCAATAGGCCCCGTTCAAGCAGGTATAAATACCTATACTTTCAATGGATTATCAGCAGCAACGTACATTTTCAAAGTGACTGAGGCTAATGGAAATTCTCAAAACCGCACAATTGTACTAGATGGTCCTCTTCCTGTAACCTATAAATTATACAGTGCTAGTGGATACGTTTATGCATGCGACTCAATTGATTTAATCATTTCTTGGACAACGATTGGAACACTAAGACCAAATTATACCTATGAGATATGGGAAAATACCAGAACCGCCGTTGGTCTGCCTAGTATGACCATACATACAAACAGTATCAATCCAACACTCCGTTTACCACTTACCCAAGCCTTTAATGGGAATCACTATATCAGAATGACAGATAGCTGTGGAACTTCAACCAATTTTACAGTATCAACTTATCAGTTTGGATGGCAAACACTCAATGGAGGATGCAATAAAACCAATCTAAATATTAACTATGAAGGATTGAAGATGCCTGCAACATTTCAGCTATTCTCGGATACATCTTCTAATGCAACGCCTATACAAACTGTCACCCAATCTATTATTAAAGGGAGAAGTATAACGTTTAAAAATTTGCCTTCCTCTGGATATTATAGGGTAATAGCAACAGATGCCTGTGGCTATATCGTTAATCAGGTTAAAAAAGTAAATTTAATTATACCATCAATTACTTTAAAATCTATAGGATGTAATGCAAA
This sequence comes from Chitinophagaceae bacterium, assembly GCA_947378615.1. Classification (GTDB taxonomy): domain Bacteria; phylum Bacteroidota; class Bacteroidia; order Chitinophagales; family Chitinophagaceae; genus Parasediminibacterium. The sequence goes on from CANCKV010000349.1 coordinate 4,522, forward strand.
TACATTGGATAGTACTCTTGTATTAGGCATAAATCTCGAT
>CANCKV010000350.1 GCA_947378615.1 Chitinophagaceae bacterium
CGCCTGTCATTCGATAAGCATAAGACAAATAGAAAATACGTCGTAAAAACTCCCTCGATTTATCCAACAACCTTTTTCCCAATAGTTTATGTACTACAGGAGAGGATGAAAGCATCTTTTTTGCCTCAGTGATAATTGCATCATGAACCTTCAATTTCAAGGGTTCTTCGACAATTGCCTTTTTAATACCCTCTTCCTCTCCCAAAGTGAGCAACAAACGGGGATGTTCTTGTGGAGAATAACTAGCAGGAACATACTTCTCCTGAGCATTGGCACATGGCATCATCATTTGTGAAAATAAAAATATTCCTACTACAAATCCTTTTATCTTATTATTTTGATTCATTTGTCTATATATTAATTATTTGGATACTGACAGAGATAGCTCATTTTAGTTTATTCCATTACCAAACTTTGTCTGTTGCTTTTCAACTTCCTTTACCTTGAGTAGATTCAGTTCCTGACGAAGACGTTCATTTTCTTTCTCCAATTCTGACTTATTAATGAGCTGCTCATCGTGTTTGATGACCTGATTATTTAATGCCTCCACTTCTTTAGTACTAAATATTGATGGCATTTTATTTTCTATGCTATTAATCAGTAGTTCACCACTGATAGGCCGTTGTTCTCCTCCAAAAGCAACACTTGCAGTAACTTTAATAGAGCCCGCTTTTGTAGTAGATTGCACTAACATAGGTGCAGTACCCCATTGAAACTGACGAGGGTTAAGTCCTTGAGCACTTCCTCCTAAAAGACGCCCCTCCCCTTCTATCTGAAACTTGACGATGTCGTTTGAAAGCCGTTGAATAGTACCCTTCTTATCCGCAATACCTGCCACTACTGTTACAAAGTCAGAACCATTTGCAACCAAATCGACACCCTCATTATCCAACCATAAAACTATTCTATCAGTACGTTGTGCAGGAGTCACCTTTTGGGTAGCCACTAGTTTACCATCATTAAAACCTTCTGCCAATAGATAAACTTCATCCTGCTTTTTTGCCCTAGCTTTCGCTTTGCATTTCATATAATCGAACATATTGGTGAAGGTAATAATTGGAGAAGGCATGCCGCTTTTCTTTAAGTCCTTCTTTACTATCTTTTGTTCACCGTCTTTTAAGAAGGTTAACCGAACCTCATCGCAATTAGAATAGACTGTCACATCTTTAGGAGAAAAGGGAGTCATTGCATGTGCGATATAGACCATCGGTCCTGTTTCAGCTTTCAAGTCACTCTTTTGAGAAGGTCTTTGCGCCTGAAACAAATAATAAGAATACTTTGATTGACGGAAGGCGTCCATGAAACCACCTAAGAAAGGAATAGGATGGTAGCCACGTTGGCAATCGAATGAATGCCAGAAACATCCACCTACAATCTGACGGGAATCCTTGTAAATATCATCAAGGCAGAGGAAATCATAATCAGGACGTCCATAATGTTTTGCCTGTAAAAGCATTGGCACTTCGCCCCATCCTCGATTTACTCGGCTATCCGAATTTTGTGCACTCCAATCGTCCACATTATCACCCCATTCACGAATGAAATAGGTCTTTTGAGGATTCAAATCTTTCTTTGGCCGAAGTAATAAGGAGAAATATTCTGCCCCATCCGAACCATCATCGGCAGCAGAAGTACAATAGGGATAGGGATATTCCTCATCCACAGTATTCTTCGCATTTTTAGCAAACGTAGAAGGATAAGAAGTCTCATTCAACACAGGTTCCCAGAAAAACAAAGATGCATGATTCCTGTTTTGACGAACTAGATTACGGATGTCCTGATAAACCCGTTTACTAAAGATAGAATCATTGTTCCAGAATTGCCAGCCTGCAGTACTTCCCAAACAGAACAATCCTAACTCATCACAGGCATCCATAAAGGCAGGGTCTTGTGGATAATGGCAACGGATTACCCTCATTCCTGCATCCCTCAATTTCTTTGCATCATTCCAATGAGTACTGTTTGACAAGGCATTCCCTACCACCGCAAAGTCCTGATGACGGTTTGTACCAATCAGTTTATCCTTATAAGGTTTTCCATTCAACCATAGTCCATCCTTTTGTTTAAATTCGATACTTCTGATGCCTATCCGTTGAGTAAAACCATCCACTACCATTCCGTTTGCATCTTTTATTCGAACATTCAAGAAATATAGAAAGGGAGATTCAGGACTCCACAGGTTTGGGTTCTTTAATTCAAAACGACTATTTGTATAGGCTGCATTACTTGAATTAATCTTTATTTTATCGGAATGAATAGTGATTACAGTGCCATCGCTTTGAACCAATTCATAGTTAACAGAACCAGCAAAGTTGGCATTCTGAGCATTTCTTACCTGTAGTTTCATATTGACAATTGCACTCGACTCAGATACCTTGTCGTAAGAAACAAATAGTCCTCCTCCTGCCACTTCATTCTCGTAATTTGGGTCTGTAATGAAAGTGTTATTATGTACGACCAACCATGCATCCCGATAAATTCCTCCAAAATAACAGAAGTCGAGCATGTTTTGAGGCTTGCCAGGTAGATAAAGAGGGTCATTGCTATTATCCGCACGAACTGCAATAATATTATCCTCCCCCCATTTAAGGTTATTCGATATATCTGCAATAACAGGTAGGTAACCACCATAATGTTCCGTTACCATTTGTCCATTCACCCACACCTTACACTTGCCCATGATAGCTTCGAAATGCAGGAATACCTTCTTGCCTTTCAAGGCATCATCGGGAGTAAAGTGTTTCCTATACCAAGCAGGTCCTTGATAGTTTACTCCACCACTTGCATCGACAGGAAGGTATTCCAAACCATGCGGCAAGGAGACAACTTCCCATTTCGTATCATCGAAACTGATTGATTCAGCGTTTTTAACGTCTTTCTTTACAAAACGCCATGCAATATTCATCGAATAGGCTGTTCTTCCCGTACCCTCTAAAGAGTAGAATCCTGCTGTAGAAAACTTAGGCTGAAAAGTGGCGTTCACGGATGCCACGCAAATCATCCCTACAAAAACCATTAAATTCCATTTCATATATGCTTTATATTATTTACAATTCTATAGTTAGGGCTGAGTGCATAAAAGTTTTTCGCTGCGTGAGGACATCGCCGCGAGGCAGACTGCCGAGGTTCGTGTCTCCACGAAACTCTTTAAGCGAAAAACTTTTATGCACCCTAAGGGCTGATTGATGATTTGAATAGTGTAGATCGAACAGAGAAATGTCAACTTATCACTTACCATCATCTTTGTTGATTACGAAAAATAATACAAAATCCCCTATTAGTTTTGAACGTTAAGTAAAATGGAATGATAATTAATGTAATTGTGACAATTGAGTAGGTTCTAACACATAAGCAACCAGGGAAAAACAATTAAACACAAGTTCAGTCAATAGATTGTTTGCGGACTAATGATCTTTATTTCAGTCTAAACAAAAACAATTTGCATTGCAAGCAAATAAATGATAGAATTCTGAAAAGACATTAGTTCCCTTCAATTGGTTAAGTTTTCCAATATATATGATTAGCACTATATGCAGGTTATCTACAAGATATTTTTCAGGGAAGAACATCCACACCCTTTATACCATTTACATCCATCCTGTATCCTGTATCCTGTATCCTGTATCCTGTATCCGGAAACCTGCTTTCTATATCACCGTCGGAAAACGATTCACATTCTTGTAATAAATATACACCGCAGGTTCCTTACCCATTGCGGTAAACCATTGCTGACAATAAGGTGCCATCCAAATGCTATCTCCCTTCTTAATTGGATACCATTGATGGTCAAGCATATAAACGCCCTGCCCTTGTAAATACAATAATCCGTGTTCCATAATATGAGTCTCTACCATTGGCAGATGCCCCCCACTATCATACGTGAAGATATTGACAGCCATATCAAAAGATAATTCATCGGGTAATAAAACCTGTAACCGCAATGCATCATCTCCAAGATATGAAGGACCAGGAACATTTGCTGCATCACCAAACAACACTGAAGGAACACTATATCCTGCAAGATGTTCATACACCTTATGGAATGTAAGAATCTGTGTACCCTCAGCTATTTCGCTAAAAGCATATTCTTTGCCAATTGGCACATAAACAAATTGTCCTTTTGTCAATGTCTTAGTCTCGCCACTTACCGTTGCTTTCGATTCCCCACTGATGATATAGAAGAATATTTGCGACTCTTTAGTTGTTCCTACAAGCTCACAATTTGTCTTTGCAGTGATAATCGTCTGACACAATTTAGCACCCATTGCCTCATTAATAATCACGTTCACTGTACAATCCGTCCATCCCGGAACATTACTATTGATATATCCATCCGGTGCAATCACCGCATGATTACTCTTTACTACACTTCTCGTTAATGCTGATATCTCCATTTTATTTATTTTAATTTATTATATGATTTGAAAATTTCATAAAAAAGTCTCAATTTATTATTTTTATGATAGAAGAAAATCTGAATCCTCTCTTTTAAATACAATTTCAAAATTCAAATCTTAATGAAATTAGCTAAACTCTTTGCAATTTTATTAGCATAG
>CANCKV010000351.1 GCA_947378615.1 Chitinophagaceae bacterium
TCTGCACTTTCTTTTGCTCCATCTTCATTCACATGAAGCGTTTCAATAACTGTTTCTATTACACCCGTAGTTGGTCCTGTTATCATGACTTTATCTCCAACTTTTAATCCATAAGCCTCCAAAAAGAACTCTGCGATTCCTGTTTTTGAATAATAGTTCGATGCCTTGCCTATGTAGATTTTCCTCATAATGGCCTGCGAACCAGAGCCATTTGTCCACTCACCTATTTCTCTTCCAAGAAAATATCCACCCCAAAAATCTCGATTATATACTTCCCGCATCTTTTGCTTTAATGCTTCAGCCTTCTCAATCGTATAAGTGTGGTTATAATAACTATCAATAGCTTCTCGATAACAGGCAGTAACTGTTTTTACATAATCTGCTGCCTTACCACGTCCCTCGATCTTTAATACCTTAACTCCTGTATCAATCAATTGATCTAGAAAATCAATGGTACAAAGGTCTTTTGGCGACATGATATATTCGTTGTCAATTTCCAATTCATGCCCATCTTCAATGTCAATTACCCGGTATTTTCTTCTGCAATTTTGAACACAAACACCTCTATTTGCCGAAGAGTTCTGCGTATGCAAACTTAAATAACACTTGCCTGATACAGCCATACATAAGGCACCATGAGCAAAAACTTCCACTTCTACTAATTTTCCTGAAGGCCCCTTTATTTGCTCCTTTTGAATTGACTTACAAACTTGTTTTACTTGATTTAAACTTAGTTCCCTTGACAATACCATCACATCCGCATAACGAGAATAGAAATCAATGGTATCAACGTTTGTAATATTCGCTTGAGTAGAAATATGTACAGAAACCCCCTGTTTGTAAGCATAATTAATCACGGCCTGATCGGCAGCAATGATGGCATCAATTCCTGCTTTCTTCACTTCATCAACAATGACTTTCATCATTGATATATCATGATCGTAGATAATTGTATTTAGTGTTAAATAGGATCTGACTTTACTTTGTTTACATAAATGTGCAATAGCAGGCAAGTCCTCAATCACAAAATTCATGGTAGCACGAGCCCGCATATTCAATTGTTCTACACCGAAATATACCGAATCAGCCCCCCCTTGAATTGCAGCAATCATAGCTTCAAAACTACCTGCAGGTGCCATCAACTCTACTTTATTATGCATATAAATCTTAATCAATTAATTATTATAAATCAGGTGCATCAATTTCCTGTTATCTATTTTTATGTTAATAAATTAGCTTAATTACTCACTAATTTTTCTTTTAGACGATTCCCTGATCATTAACTTAGCAGGAATGATTTTCGTTTCAGGTTTATATTCCTTTTCTTCGTTCAAATGCTTTAATAAAATGCTAATGAGTTTCACTGACATTTCGGAAATTGGTTGTGAAATAGCACTAATAGTGGGTCGATGAACCCTAAATAAATCGCTATCATCAAAAACAAGCATTCCTAAATCTTTTACTAACTCAAGCCCCATTTTATTTATGGCTTCTAGCCCTCTTGTCGCTAGATAATTGGTAGCAAAATAAAGCGCATCAACACCTGAGTTTTTGATAATCAAATCCTCTATTTTATCTATCACAGCTCTTTCATGCCTTAATTCATAATCAATCTTTTCAATAATTGTAGGAAGCCCCACTTCATTCATCGCCTTTTCATAACCTCCTAAACGTTCTACCATTTGGCTTTGAACAGAATCTAATGTTACCAAGGCAATTTTCTTAAAGCCTTCATCTAACAGGTGTTTAGTAGCCTTGTATGAACTTTCAAAATTGTCCATACCAACATAACTAATATCTAAACCCTCTATAAAACGGTCAAAAATAACGAGTGGAAGTTTCTCTTCAATTAATGAACGCATATCTTCCTCCAATCCAATAGGAGGAGTAATAATGAAACCGTCCACATTTCTATTTCGAAAAGTATTGATTAATTCTTGTGCCTTTAATGTATTATTCTTTGTACTGCAATAGATGATTTTATACCCCTTGTCATAGGCAATTTGCTCAATATATCCTGCCACGCTAGCAAAGAATATATCTGCTATATCTTCCACCATTAAACAAATTATTTTTGTCTTTCCAGACCTTAATCCACTTGCCAACAAATTAGGATTGTAGTTCTTTTCTTTAGCGTATTTTTTTATTTTCTTGGCTAATTGGTCACTAATGCGCTTTTCTTTGGCTTTACCATTCAAAACATAGGATATAGTTGCAGTAGATACATTCATATCGCTTGCTAATTGTTTGATTGACATTTTTTTCATCTAGGTTAATCTTTTATATTTTAGAGTTATTATAAACAAATCAAAGATATAGGGTACTTTTAATAATTAGGAAGAATGAATAGTGAATATTCTCATCTTTTTACTCAATTATTAATAAGTGACCTGATATTTGCTATAAACCTTCAAACAAAAGGCAATCTAACTTTTTAATTCGAGCTTTTCTTTTCCTGCTTTTCTTGCAGGAAACCAAGATGCTCCAATTGCAATAAAGAAAACTGTCAGAAACACAATGACAAAATCAGATAGCATCATCTTAACAGGATAATAATTGATCAAAAATGAACCTCCTGATAGGGCAATTAAATGAAATTTAACTTGTAAAAAACAAATTGTTGTCGCAATAGCAATACCAATCCCCCCGCCTACCAACGAAAGCAAAATGCCTTCTAACAAAAATATCTGCTGAATAGTGCCATCGTTTGCACCCATAGCACTTAATACGGCTATATCCTTTTGTTTTTCTAGTACTAGCATCGTTAATGCACCAATAATATTAAATGCGGCTACCATCAATATCAAACAAGTCACACCATAGATGACCCATTTTTCAATTTGCATGGCAGAATAAAGACTTTGATTTTGTTGATATCTTGTTTTTAGCTTGTACTTATTACCTAAAAGTTGTTGGATGTCATTGATGATTCTTTCCTGATTCAAATTAGAATCCAACTTTACTTCACAGAACGAATATTCATTGGGTTTCATATCCAACATATACTTTACAAAACCAATATTTGTAAAAACATACTTATTGTCAAATTCTTCTTGTACCATAAAGGTTCCAGAAGCATTAACCTGAAACGAATTCATACCATCAATGGAACCTAAATGTTCTGTTTCGTTCCTGTTCGGCATATATATAGTTAAGGGATAAATACTCCGTTCAACATCTGCCCCTACTGCACTTTCAATTCCCACGCCTAGTACAATTTCGGGTTTCTCAACGGAACCTAATGAAAACTTTCCTCTCAATATATGCTTGCTGAGATTAGTAACAAGTGATTGTGCCGAGTCAACTCCCTTGACAGTGACAATGCCTTGTGATTCGCCATTGACAAGTACTGCTTTTTCTTCGGTAACAAAACTGATTGCAGTGACTCCGTTGACACGTTTCAGTTGTGAAATTTGATTTGTATCAAGTTTTAATATTTTTCCACTAGCAGGTATCACTCTTAAATCGGAATAGAAATCGGCATATAAACCCTTTACCAAATCTTCGAATCCATTAAACACACTAAATACAATAATCAATGCTGCCACAACAACCGCAATTGCTAAGACACTAATCCATGATATAATATTTATTGCATTAACAGATTTCTCCGACCTGAAATAACGCCAAGCAAAAAGAAGTTTCAAGATGTAATCGGGTTAATATATTTGACCAAAATTCGTTATCTAACTTTTAACACAGAGTAAACTAGGATAATCAAAGAACACAAGGATTAGAGATATTATATTTCAATGTGTTTTATAATTAACTATGTATCCTTATGTAGTTGGTTGCATAAAAGTTTTTCGCTTAAAGAGTTTCGTGGAGACACGAACCTCGGCAGTCTGCCTCGGTGTCCTCACGCAGCGAAACACTTTTATGCACCCTGTTAGTTCCTTTGAGTAGAAACCAAAATTTTAATTATTTTAATTTATTCCGCATTAGATTCAGGCGTTTTGATACGTTCAAAAACTTCTTCCATCTTAAATACATATTCCAAAGTATCATCTAAATAGTAATGAATTACAGGAATGCGTCTCACTTGACTCTTTATTTTTTCTGCCAATAACTTCTTTACTTCCCATGCACGGTCATTCACTTTTTTCATGGCTGCTTGTGTATCTGTCACTTGAAACATACTTAAATATATTCTCGCTTCCAATAAATCTGGCGTTACTTTCACTGAAGCAATACTAATCATGCCGCCTCCAATCATATTCAGACCTAGTTTAGTAAAAATATCATTCATATCAGCTTGTAATACTGAGGCAACCTGTTTTTGTCTTTTCCCTTCCGTCATGTCTTTTCCTTTTTATTATTTGGTAAAAATAAGGAGTTAGTAGCAGAGTCAGTTTTAAAACTAGACGAATAGATGAAAAAAATATATACTTGAAATAAGCCTTTTAGTGAAAATAAAGGAAGAGATAGCTTTCTTACTCTCTTTTTGTCCACATTCCTGTTGCATTTGAAAGTTATTTAAAAATCAAAATGATTTAGTTTGGATTAGATATTGAACATATTTTTCGAATTGAAGTAAACAGT
>CANCKV010000352.1 GCA_947378615.1 Chitinophagaceae bacterium
ATAGAATAGATATTACAAAATTAGAAATAGCCGAATCAATTTCTATATTAATAAGCACCCTTTTTTCTGCACTATTTTTTATATCAATATTATTTATTTCAATAATATTCTTTGGAATATCCATTGCCTTTATGTTTTCAAACTTAACAGGCGAATATTATTCGGGTTTTATGATAACGGGAGGACTGTATTTCCTTGTGGGCCTATTTTTCTGGAAAGCAAGAAAGAAAATCATACAAATACCCATTATGAACCTACTAATAAAAAAACTTTTTAATAAATGAGGAATATATATTCTATTAAAGATCTAGCAATAGAAAAAGACACATTAAAAGAAGATTTCATAAAATTAGAAATCAGCATTCAAAATGATTGGAAGTCGATAAAAGAAAGCTTAACATCAAAAGAAATCATTGCGCAATTATTGTCAACAATATTTGAAAAAAAGGTACCACTATTGAATCAAAAATCAATTCTATCAACAGGAATTAATTTTCTATTAAAAAAATTATATAGAAGAGCAGACTAAATCAAATCAGTTTTAAATTATTATTAACCAATAAAAATATTTACAATGAGTATAGTTAAAGTAGTAGAGGTAATGGCAAACTCAACAAAAAGCTGGGAAGATGCAACACAAATAGCCGTTAAGCACGCAGCAAAAACATTACACAATATAAAATCAGTATGGATACAAGACCAAAGCGCTATAGTTACAGAAAATAAGATTATAGAATACAGAATAACTGCAAAGATGAGTTTCGAGCTTGATTTGAATGAAAAAAAATAAAAAAGATGTCGTTAGATTTTGACAAATACGCAGCAAAGGGAAACGAGATAGTAAATATGCTTGCGGAAGACCTTGTCATTCATAAAGACAATGCAGGAAGAATATTAAGGGCTGTACTTCATGCATTGAGAAAAAGACTTACCCTGGAAGAGTCTTTTCAGTTAATCTCACAACTCCCGATGGCACTGAAGGGAATATACATAGATGGATGGAAGGTTCTTGCAAATAATAAACGAATCTCCCACCTGAAAGAATTCCTTGATGAAATCAGACATGAAGATGGCTTAACTGCAGGGTATGATTTCGGAAATGATGAAAGAGCCAAAATAGCAGTCAGCGCAGTTTTTAGGACGCTTCAGTTTTTTATAAGCAAAGGAGAAATGGAAGATATTGTTAGCGTTTTGCCAAATGAAATAAAAAAATTCGTTAAATCGACTATAGGAGAAAACAGGTCTGTTTTATAATAAAAATGACGAATTTAAAATAATGAAATCAATCCAATATGAAATATGGTTTCTACAAAACCCCTTTAATTTCTATAATGAATAGAAAAAAAGATATTCATTATACCATACTGTTATTTCTACTCATTATCATTCCTATAATTGCTGGAGCCCAAGAACCATCTACCCCCATTTATATTGCACTCCATAACTACAATCAAAAGAATCAACCCTTTCGATACTTTTCAGAGTTAAAAGAAATCTACACAGGAAATGAATTTAATAATTATTGGCTTACCAGCGACAGAGAAAATTTACAATCATTTTTATTGCTAATACAAAAAAGCAGTTACTTAGGCCTAGATTCAAATGAATATCAAATCAAATTAATCAGAAGAATAATAGAAAAAAAAACAATATCTATTGATTCTACAAATGCAGATATAAGCATCACAGCGGCTGCAATAGGATTTGTTTATGATGTATTAATAGGAAATATACACAACGAAATACAATACAATGGAATCAAATACAATCCTTCATGTTATCTTATAGCGCCAACTATAAAAGAAAGTCTTTTGGAGAAAGGGATAAATAGACTATTAAATAAAATCGAATCTAAAGATCCAGACTATCAGTCAGTAAAAAAATATTTACTATTTTATTTGAATATTGTCTCCAATAACTCATTTATTGAAATACCTGTTAAGTCATCTATTGTAAATACTTACAATAAGCCATTGATTAATAGGCTATACCAATTAGGTTATTTAGCAACAGATAGCATGCATCTTACAGATTTATTCATTAAGAATGCCATTAAAAAAGCTCAGGAAGATTATGGATTAATAATTGATGGTCGGTTAAAAAGCACCACACTGGATGCTTTAAACAAGCCAATAAAATACCGAATTAAAGAACTATCTGAAACACTTAATACCATTAGGTGGCTCAGCTGTTTAAAAAATAATTCAACAATCATTGTTGTAAACGTTCCCTCCGCTAGCCTTTTACTGTATGAACGGGGGAAATTAATTCTTGAATCTAACGTTATCATTGGAAAAAAATCAACTCCTACCCCCTCCTTAGCCAGCAACATCAATGAAGTTGTACTTTATCCTTATTGGCATGTGCCTTATAAAATAGCTACAACAGAAATTTTGCCCGCAATTAAAAGAAATGCAAATTATTTATCAGCAAACAAATTAGAAGTGCTATCAGTTCGAGGAAACATTGTAAAACCGAATACAATTAACTGGAACCAATTAAGTACAAGTAATTTTCCCTATACATTTCGACAATTAACAGGTTGCGAAAACTCATTGGGCTTATATAAATTAAATTTTTACAACCCCTTTAGTGTCTATCTACATGACACCCCAAATAAATACTTATTCAGCATGAATAAACGATTTTTTAGTCATGGGTGTATTCGTGTTCAAAAGGCGCAAGAATTAGCTTATTGCCTACTAAAACGCAATCATTTAGCCATTGATACACTCATAATAAAAGGCTGTATAAAAAACCAACCTCCCATCATTATTCCCATTGCAGAAAAGACTGCCGTATTTGTGTTATACCATACTGCATGGATTAATAACAAAAACAACGTTACTTTTTATGAGGATATTTACAATAAGAATGCTTTTTAATAAGAGACTGATTATTGTCCTTATCAAATAACATCTACATCATTGATATAATAATTTAGCCGTTTTACCTTCCTAATTAAAATTATACAATGAGAATATACACAATAATAATCTTGCTTGTTGCCAATGCAACCATAGGATGTGAATCGTCTTTAATAACGAGTTCTTGGAAAAGCGAAAGCACTCCTGCAATAAAACATAATAAAATCATGGTCGTAGCGCTGGTTGGTGGAAATGATGATCATGAACTGCGAGAAAATATAGAAAACCATTTACTAGGAGATTTATCAGAAAAGGGATACACCGTCATTTCTGCTTATAAAACATATGGGCCAAAAGCATTTGAAAACTTATCAGAAAGTCAAGCTTTAAATAAATTATCTAATGCAGGAGTAGAAGCCGTATTAACCATTGTATTGTTAAATAAAGAAAAGGAAAAATATTATGTTCCAGGTCGCGTATATTATACGCCTTACACTATTTACCACAGGAGATTTTGGGGGTATTATTCTACCATGTACGATCGTACGTATGAACCTGGCTACTACTCAGAAGAAACCAATTATTTTTTAGAATATAATTTATACGATTTAGAAACCAAAGCATTGCTTTACTCTGCACAAACAAAATCTTTTAATTCAGATTCTGCTGAGAAACTAGCTCACGAAAACGACAAGCTAATAGTTACTGATTTATTAACAAAAAAGGTATTAAAGTAATGTTTACTAAAAAAGCTCTTATACCACTATTCTTATAGGGACTCTTTCTGTTGATTTTACAGGCATCCCCTTTTGTTGGGCAGGTTTCCATTTAGGCATTTTTTGAAAGCATTGAATAATAGCACTTTCATATTGTAGCATTTCTGGAGTTACATTCTCTAACTTAATTTGAGTTATAGAACCATCTTTTTCGATAACAATGCTCACCAAGATCTTTAAATCTATTTCTTCATTAGAAGCCGCCTCAGCTTTGGGCAATATCAAATTTTTTGAAATATATTTCATCATTGCAGCTTCGCCTCCAATGTATTCAGCAGGCTCAACTGCCGTTAAAACGGGCGCGTCTTTTTGTGTTTCTGCAGGCTCTTCATCCTCCTTAATTTCTGATGAATTTGGGATATAGGGAAAGTTCTTTAAAATACAATTTGCTAATATTTCGGTCTGCCTTCTACTTACTTTGGCTAAATACATATTGTCATAATATGGCGGTCTAATAATCATGCAAAGTTTTTCAAAATCGTTGCCAGATATTTTTGCAAAAAATGTCAAAAAGCTTTTTCTCAACTCTTTATTTGAAATAACATCATCTAGCCTTCTTTTTATTTCAATTTTCGGTGTAACTTCTTGCTTAAATTTTAATGCAAAAAAAATCACATTGGTATAGCCTGTGGAAGCAGAATTATGCTGATCTTCAATATCCACTTGAATTTTGCAGAACCCAATAAATTGTCTTAGTGCTTCATTTTCCTCATTAGAAAAATGATAATCCTTCACAACCGGTTTTGTAGAAATTGTTTTGCTATCGGTTGCATTGAAAGGAACAGATTCAAATCTGGAAAGCTGATCGCTACTATCTTGTTCTATTATTGGAGGAGGCGTAAAGGCCATTTCCTTATTCTTCCTAACTTTTGTGTTCTTAGTCTGAGAAAAGGA
>CANCKV010000353.1 GCA_947378615.1 Chitinophagaceae bacterium
ATGCAGCAATATTTATTTGGCTATAATATTTTTTTGCTATCAATAAAAACTCTTCTTCTGATATCATAATTATGCTTTAATATAAAACGAAATTTTAATCGTTTTATTATATTAAAGATTCCTTTCAAGCGAAAAAAATATTTACACCCCCGTAACCCCTCTTTCCACCACAAAAAAAGACTGATAAAAGCCTCTACTTTCATCAGTCTTACCTATTCCAAAAACTAACCACTAACCACTAACCACTAACTGCTATGCAATTACCTTACTGATAATAATGCTTGCAGGTCCACGTTCATGATGTCTATTTTCGTAACGACACCTCATATAGCAGGTCTTGCCTACTTCTACAGTTGTGAAGGGAATAATGACTTTAGCCCTTGACACATTTACTGCATTGCCAAACACAATGTCGGCATCTGCAAGCCCCGGTTCCCCAATAAAATTTTCAAAAATCAATCCATGTCCATAAGGCATAGCCTTAGTTCCGGGTGTTGTTGGATTTGCAAATTCAATAGTCATTTGTAAGTATGCAGTACTTGCGATTCCTATTTTAGGACCATAAGTTACGATTGGGATTCTACTTCCTTTTCCTTTTTCAATTATTCTCAAAATTCTTCTGTCATCATCTGTAACCTTTGAATTAGGAATATCGGCAACAAAAGTGTTCAACTCCACTTTAATTTCAACAATAAATTTATTGTTGTCCTTCGTTACAAAAATGGTTTTTTGACGTGGGTCTAAATATTTTTCCCTATTCGGGTCAAAGAGGTCTTTTAAATCATTTACCGGCTTTACTTTAGCTGGCAAAAAGCCCCACTTTGTTAGGTTTATGGGGTCTGATACGTAAGGGATAGCATTATCAAAAAAATCGCTTACCTCATGAATTCTCTTTGGGAAGTTTATTGAATGTGTCATAATTTATAATTTTTTGTTTGAAAGAAATGGAGTTGTAAGTTTGAAAAATTAATTAATAGTCGTTTTGTACCATTTCCTGACGTCAGGGAATGCTTTTGTTACGTTACTGAACTGATTTGTAATGTAGCAAATTCGTTCATGTACATTACTGAACACAATTGAAACGTAACTGATCCATTCAGGCACGTTACTGAATCAAATTGTGATGTAGCAAATTCATTCATTCATCTTCCTGAGGTGAATTGTAACCTAGTAAATGTGAAATCAAAGATTACAAAATGTCACTTTGACGTCAGGAAATGCGTTTGCCATACTTTATTTCGAATCTAATTTTTTTATGAGCAAGTTTAATAACATGATAGCTGTATCTTCAGAAGAAGCGGGATTTTGTCCTGTAATTAATACACCATCTCTCTTTACATAAGATGCCCAATCGGGGCCCTTGCTATAACTAGCGCCTAGTCTTTTTAACTCTGATTCTAATAGAAATGGAACAATGTCGGTTAGCTTAACTGCATCTTCCTCAGAATTAGAGAATCCTGTCACATCTTTACCTGCAACCAAATACGAACCATCTGCCCTTTTAGCATTCATCAAAGCAGCAGGGGCATGACATACAAAAGCAATAGGTTTATCGTTGTTATAAAAATTTTCTATCAAGGCAATAGAGGCTTTATCGTTCACCAAATCCCAAAGCGGCCCATGTCCTCCTGGATAAAAAACTGCATCATAGTCTGCATGATTTATTTTATTAAGTTGATGAGTATGTGCCACTTGTTCTATAGCTTCATTATCAGCATAAAATCTCATTGTAGCATGCGTTTGAGAATCAGGTAATTCACTCTTTGGATCTACGGGTGGTTGACCACCGTTAGGAGAGGCAATGGTAATTTCTGCCCCATTATCTTTCAATACATAAAAAGGTGCAGCAAATTCCTCAATCCAGAAACCTGTTTTTTCTCCTGTACTGCCCAAGTCACTGTGCGATGTTAATACCATTAAAATTTTCATTTGTAATTCATTTTTATTGCAATTATTTTTACAACAGCACGAAGGTGTGTGGATTAGCTCCTCAGGAATTACATAATCCTATTTGAAATTTGTATGATTCACACATTGTGACATATAAATGATTCATTAATGGTGTAAATGATAAACATCTTTTTATTAAAAACGACTTTTGTAAAATTAATATTTGCTTTTTTGGGATTAAGCAAAAATTTATTCTTCTGTTTATTTGGTTTAATCCATTCTTTTGCATTTATTCGCACCTTAAGAAACTATTAACACAACTTATTATGAAGAAAAATTTTATTGTCTCTATTTTAATGCTATCACTCGGCTTGCTGTCTCAAAAAGGAAATGCTCAGGGTGATATTTCTAATTTATTTAAAGCCGGTGGTGATTTGAATCAAGTAGCTTCCGGATATATAAAGCCTTTAGGTATTGGGTTTGCTACAGGGATGGGTAGTAATTGGTATAGTACAGGTTCTACTCATCGCACCTTGGGTTTTGATATTACTGTTAAGGCAGGTGCCTTATTTGTACCTACTAGTGACCAAACCTTTGATTTGACTAAATTATCATCAAATTTAAAAGTAGATAATAATGCAACCACAGCACCTACGTTTGCAGGCTCTGGAAAAGGGGTTGGATTAACTTTATATTCTCCATCCACAACTATAAATGGTACTCCTTATGCTCCACAGAAATTAACCACTTTAACTACTCCAGATGGTGTTTCCAAAATACTTCCTACACTTTGTGTACAAGGATCGATAGGATTGCCACTAAAAACGGAGCTAACAGTACGGTTTTTACCTAAGTTGCCGCTACAAAATATCAACTGTAGTTTATGGGGTGTTGGTATTAAACACGATATAAAACAATGGATTCCAGGAATAAGTTTATTGCCTTTTAGCTTGTCTGTAATGGCAGCTTATACTAAATTCAATATGGACTATTCTTTTGATAATAAAATTACACCTGCTCTTCTATCAAGCAATCCTATAGAACTTGATGCAACAGCGAAATTAATTGATTATAATAAGAGTAATCAAGGCTTTGGTATGTCCAGTTCTTCTTTTATGGCAAATGTGATTATATCAAAAGATTTGCTATTTTTTACCCCTTATTTAGGTGTTGGATTTAACCAAAATAATTTTCATTTTGGGTTCAGTGGAGATTATCCTTATTTAAATTCAATCAATCAGACAAAGACAATTGCTACTACTACAACTCCTCATACTGTAGTTTACAATGTATCGAATTTGAACAATCCCGTTAATGTTGATTACAATACCTTCATGCCGGGAGCAACTGTAGGTTTTAAATTGAATTTTGTTGTATTACACATTAATGCACAATATACTTTTCAACAATATCCTGTGGCATCACTTGGGTTGGGACTTGGTATCAGATAGTCTAATTATTTTCAATTATAGTAAGGTTGAATTTACATTAATCGAGAATGGGTAAATAGAAAGTATAATTCTATTTGCCCATTTTTATTTTAAAGTGATTTTAGGTTCATATCACTTCCATTATTAATTATCCTTTAATCATTATGGATTTGAATGCCTCGCCTAATCGTTCTATCACATCAGTAATCAACATACTTTCCATGCTTTGCTTGTCTAATGCGATATCGGCAGCAAGTCCGTGTAAATAAACGCCCAATTTAGCAGCATTAAATGGATTATATCCTTGAGCTAAAAAAGCACAGATAATGCCAGAGAGTGCATCTCCAGCCCCCCCTTTTGCAAGTCCAGCATTGCCAGTATTGTTAATATATACTTCCCCACAAAAAGTAACGATGGTATGGTGATCCTTCAATACAATTCCTAATTTATGGGTACTACTTATTTCAATAGCCTTTTCTATACGTTGTTCCAAACTTTGGTGTATTCCAAACAATCTATCAAACTCTTTAGGATGTGGAGTCAAAATAGTGTTAGGTTTTATTTTATCAAAAAGATGATTGTATGCAATGATGTTCAATGCATCTGCATCTAGCAATAAATGGTTTGGAAAATCTGTTAAAAAATAATTCACTAAACCAATCGATTGTTCATCAGTTCCGATTCCTGGACCAACACATGCAGCAGCATATCCTGTTAGCTTATTCTCATTTTCACGCATGACTAGCATTGCCTCTGGAATAGCTATTTGTAGTATTTGCCTTTCTTCTGTCGGAATATTCACTGTCAAAAGTCCCACACCTGCACGTAAACAAGCCTTTGCAGCAATAACAGCAGCCCCCATTTTCCCTTTGTTACCAGCCAATATTAGGGCATGTCCATGATTACCCTTATGAGAATCCTGTTTTCTAGGTTGAAATATGGAATAAATGCTATCGTCCAATTTTTTGTTCATGTCAATTGTTTTACAAATTAATTCGATTGGCAAACTTAGGCATCTAGATGTAATTATTAGTTTCATTGTTTTCAACCCACAATTAGCGCACATTGCTGACTTTTTCTTATAAATTAGTTCAACGAAATTCTTGAGTTCCTTGTTTATGCATTTTGTACCCTGTAGTAAAACTTCCTGATTTGTAAATGAAATAGAAAAACAATTAATATCAACTTGGATTTGTAAGA
>CANCKV010000354.1 GCA_947378615.1 Chitinophagaceae bacterium
CACCAAGGTAGGTTGTAGTAAGAGCCGTTCCATTCCAAGTAACTGTTGACACTCCACTAATAAAATTAGTGCCAACAACAGTAATTTTGAAACTGCCTGCACCTGCAATATTACTAGATGGATATATTGCCGAAAGGGTAGGAGTGGGAACTGTTATGGTGAAAGTTTTATTAACAGTAGAAGGAAGACTTACAGAAGAAGGAGTCGCTGCTGTATTTGTACCTGCTGATGTTACCCCAACAGTTGCGGTATTTGTACTTAAACTTCGTGATAAATAGGAAGCTGGAACAGCCGCTTTTAATTGAGTAGGACTATAATAAACAGTAGGAACTGTATTTCCTGCCCAAGTTACAGTAGAATACCCATTTGCAAAGTTTGTTCCATTAACGGTAATTGAATCCACACCCGAAGTAATCGTATCAACTTTAGAGGTACTAGGAGAAATGCTAGTTACGGTAGGTACATCCAATACATTTAATACTAAATAAGTAGTAGGGCAACTTCCCCCAGAATTTGACGCCACTAACTGTATGCTGTCGATGCCAAATGAAGACGGAGTACCAGAAATTGTTGAATCAATAATACTGTAAGGGGTTGAACTTACAGTTAGGGCACTCGCCGAACCATTATTGATTTTACTTGCACCAAATGAAGACGGTGAATTATTGGCTACAATTTTATACGAGAATAAGGCACCTGCTTGGGCAACTCCAATGGAAGCACTACTGATAATTGGCGCACTTGTAACCGTTAATGCTAACGTAGCAGTCGCAGTTCCTGCAATATTTGTATTAGATAAACTGATATTAGTTAGGCCTGAACTCGATGGAGAACCCGAAATGGTTGGAGTTGAAAAGGAAAGACCCGCAGGTAAATTAGTTGCATTGAAAGTACCTGCATTTGCACCAGTAATTGTATAAGAGTAAGGTTGTCCAGAACTTGCACTTCCTGAAGTACCGCTTGTAATTGTTGGAAGTGGGAATACAGAACCTTTTAACCCAATGACAAAAGTACTTGTAGTAGTAAATGCAGGTAATGTATAGTTAGAAAATTTTGTGTAAAATGTTCCTGATGCACTATTAGCTGATTGTGTGGGTAAGGTAGTATTCATGTTAGCATAACCACCACTTAATTGTGTGGCAGTTAGAACACCCAATTGTGAAGTAGCACCAATTCCAGTAACTGAAGTTGAGAAAAATGTAATATCAGAAACAGAACTTGCCACTGTAGATGTAATTGTCCATTGAAAAGGAACACAATTTGCACTTGTAAGAACATTTGCAGCAGTTAGTGTAGCAACTCCAATTGTATAATTAGGCGTCAAAGTGGTATTAGCAAATGAAATAGGGAGATAATTAGTACCAGTTGTTCCAATTGGTATTGTAACTAATGAACTTCCTACAGAGTTTACAGTTACAGTTCCCGTTCCTGATTCAGATAAATAGGATGTAGAAGAACCTGTACAAAATGCAGATGCAGCACCTGTTA
Source organism: Chitinophagaceae bacterium (assembly GCA_947378615.1). Taxonomy (GTDB): domain Bacteria; phylum Bacteroidota; class Bacteroidia; order Chitinophagales; family Chitinophagaceae; genus Parasediminibacterium. The sequence continues at coordinate 1,489 of CANCKV010000354.1, forward strand.
TTGAATAATTTCCCATCGTGACAATACCCGAATTTAAGGTTAGTCCTGAAAGGTATAGATTTGAAAATAAGGTTACACTAGTAGCATTGTCAACATTCAAATTTATCAAATTAGTTGTGCTAGGTGAGGTTATATCTAAGTAAAGGCTAGTACCAGTAGCTGTTAGTTTGTTAGTAATTTTCAAACCAGAATTTCCACCACCAGTTAAAACATTTCCAGTACTTGTCCCATTATTACCAGCATTATATAAGGCGTCACATGTAAGAGTGTTTCCATTTAAATTTAAAACACCCGAAGTAGTAGTAGCATTACCAATTTTGATTTTTCCAGGTAATATAGTATTACCTCCGACTTTTACATTTGTATAAGTTTGGAAGCCAACGGTATAAGAGGAATACCCATAAGTCGAGGTTCCTTCTGTTGAGTTTTGAGGAAAATTACCCCATAAGATTTGAGAAGTTGGTGAAGTTCCGTAAGAAACAACACCCGCAGGCGTAATAGCCCCCCCTGATCCAAGAGATCCTCCTGTTAATACGATTGTTGCAGTAGTAGAAGTATTTGTGCTTGTTATTGCGCCATAGCCAAGGCTACCTCCAAGATTATCACCCGCAAAAGCGCCTCCAACTTTCATTGAAGTGCCAGTTAATGTAAAGTTCAAAGTACCCCCAACCATTACTAAGGCACCATTTACAACGGTGTAACCTCCAACATTTATTTTACCAAAGCTTGCTGCTGAAGCACCATTTAACGTAATATCGCCAACAAAGTTTGTTGCATTGACAGAGGTTCCTGCAGCAGAAATGGTTAAGATACCTCCTGTATTTACTGTAGTCGTGCCTAAGTTATAAATAGAGGAGGACAAGGTAATCGTACCATAATTATTAACCGTCAAACTAGCAAATCTTAAATAAGAACCTACAAAAGTAAAAATTGCACCAGTTCCTGATGAGTTTCCAGAAGTATTAGAAGGTGCGGTACTTGTTGCAGTACCAGCCGTAGCTACAGAATAAATATTTCCGTTGCAATAAACATTCGCCCCAACTGAGCTGTAATTTGTTCCTGTAACCCAAGTTGCTATTGCAGTAGTAATAGTTATTGAACCAACACTGCCAGAGTAACCACCTGAAACCAGATTATCTGCCGAAGTTACTAATGTACCACCAGTAACAGCTGTATAAACACCCCCAGAAAAGGTATATAAAGTGCCTGATGTTACTGTTGTGCCGGTATTAGTCGCAGTTAAAGTAACCGCACTTCCTGTGGTAGCATTGTACGAATAGTACGTATTTGCCGTAGCCATATTAACCATACCTACAAGGAACAGTAGGACAAAAAAGCTGCGCAGTTTGAGGGCAGTACTGTTGAAGACAAGCATTGTGTTCATGATGTTCTTTAAATTTGAGTGTTTGTAAAAAATAGAAACCCTTTGAGTCATATTTGCTAATTAAATAAATTGGTTGCCGATGATATATATATTTAAACCACTTTTCTTGATATATTTATTCAAATAAATAATTCGTAAAGCAGGCTAAATCGTTGATATTATAACCAAGCAAATAGTAATACAATAAAGAGAATGTAGTGGAGTACAAACAAAAAAAATATTTTTGAAATCGTTGTCGAAATGGAAAATTCTAATTTGGTAAGGCTATTTAAAATATAAATGTTGGCAAGTTTAAGATTAGATTTTTTTCGACTGAAGCAAAATGATGAGCTTTAGCTTAGAACTTAATTTGGAAATTGACAAATCTTAGGGTGAGAGTGATTCTTTCAAATGAATTTTAAAAGCTAAACTAAAAAACTAATTGTTATTTCCAAAACAAAAGTATATTCAGAAATAAATAAATAATGATGGGCAAAATGTACATTTTTAAGTATAAATCTTAAAGAATATCATCGATAAAATACCAGTAAACATGATTATCTTAATCAATGTACTTATTTCGTGATAGTCTTTTGGTGTTTGTGCTTTCGAAAGCTTTTTAAATGCTTTTATTAAGGGGGCTATGACAGCAACAATACAATAAATGGAGAAAAACCACCATTGAGATTGAAGTGCATAAAATTGAAGTAGGACAAGTATTGATATCAAAACCACCAACCAAACTGCAACAAATACTTTAGTAGAATTGATTCCCCAAGCAATAGGCATCGTTCTGCACCCATATTTCCGATCGCCCTCAACGTCTTCCATGTCTTTCACAACTTCTCTAATCAGGTTAATCACAAAAGCAAATCCTGCATATAAAATAGTATATCGTAATAATTTTTGTGTATTCACAAGCCGATGATGCGCAAGTAGGGTAAATTGATTGCCTTCACAAAGTGTAATGACCACTATCACCCATGCCAATAAGAATGCAATCAACAAATTACCTGCTAATAATTTCTTTTTTAATGACAACGAATAAATAAATAGAAGAAGACCATAGATAAAGTTGGCAATCCCGAGTAAATGAATGTCCGACTTAATATCGATATAAATTCCGATTGCCACACTAGCAATACTCAAAAAACTATGAAAGAAAATAGCCCATCTACGAGAGATATATTTATCAATCATGACTTTGTCGGGCTTATTGATTTGGTCTATATTCAAATCGAAATAGTCATTGATAATATACCCACCCGCTGCTACTAATACATAAGAAAGAAGAAGTAAAGGGATTAATTCCCCATGAATATTAGGTTGTATGTGGCTTGCATCGAAAATAGGATCGATAACACAATAGATAAACATCCATTGTGTGAGGGCAAAAAATAGTAAATTTTCCCACCGTGAAAGTTTAAAAAATGCAATTACCTTTTTCAATAAAGTAGGTTTAAAAGAGTGATGAGCTATAAGTTATGAGTTATAAGTTACTAGAATTAGATGAATTACATTTTTTAACTAGTAACACAAAACTCATCACTCATCACTCATCACTCATAGTTCATCACTCATCACTTATTTCTGATTGTCCCGCCATTCATATACCCAAGTACTTTGAATCATCTCTAAATGTCCTTCTGTACTTTG
>CANCKV010000355.1 GCA_947378615.1 Chitinophagaceae bacterium
ATAATTGTATAAGTTTAATTCATTTTCTAAATTTTTTTCAATAAAGCAATATCTATTTAAATTATTATCTTGAAGATTGTCCTTATCATTTGTTATTAACCAAATTTTATTATTTTGCACAAGTGCATATTTTTCCTTTAATTCAAAAGCATTTGAGGTGTTTTTATAAAAATCTTCTGATATAATAACTTTATGCAGACCATCTGGAATTATATTAGGTAAGTATTTGTATCTGCTGTAACGAATTTTAGCATCATTTAATTCATTATTTCTTTTTTCAATTAACTCTGGATTTGTTCGATCATTGTCAATTTTTTTGCCTAAATTATCAAAGTATTCATTTAATTGATTATTGTATGTATTTTGATCATAATCATTTTGAAGTTTACTAGCAGCAGCAATTAAAAAACTAAAATCTGGATTATAATCCACTTGAGGTAAATATGCTTCTGGTATCGATAGTTTATTTTGTTCTAAATACAAATCAGATGTAGATAAATTATTACTTTTTTTTGTATCGCTTTGTTGTTTTTGTCCAATTACAAAACCTCTATTATATCCTTGATTATAGTTATCATATGATTCTCCTGCTAAAGGAGGAGGTGAAGGAGGTGAAGGAGGTGCTAAACACGCATATGAATTTCCATAGCAATAACCTTTTTTATAACCATTATTAAAACCAAGTGTATAATTGCTTTGTGAAAATATATTTAATGAACAGCTTAATAAATAAATTATAAAAAAATGTTTAATCATATTATGTATTTTTAGGTGAAATGATAAAATCAGTACAATGATTTTTCCATCATTTATCAATATTCAAATATAAGAAAAATAATACACATTTACTTTTGCACTAATAATTATTAAAAATTTGTAGCAACAGAGATTAAAAAAGTGTACACGGTATTTGCACTTTTTAGTCATTTTAGACCTATTAGCACAACTTATACAATTTTAACACAACTTGAAATAAAATAGTTTTTACCTCAAAATGAGGAGAATATAACAACAACGAGTAGGATAGAAGTCCTTGTAAATGCAGTAGGTGAAAGGAATTTTAAAAAACACTTGCAAAAAATTAAAAATAGTAGTAATATTGCACCTCTTAACCGGTCCTATAGCTCAGTTGGTTAGAGCACCTGACTCATAATCAGGTGGTCCCTGGTTCGAGCCCAGGTGGGACCACTAGTAAAATCAATGCCTTACAGAAATGTAGGGCTTTTTTGTTTTTTAATTTGCATACAATTTGCATACAATATCTTGCTTTTATCAAAAGCAATATCTTCAATTATGAGTTTTAATTGAACTTTCAAGAGCAAGGTATAATCCAACACCCACATATATTTCATCCCACATATTTTCCTGTATTGTCCCGGAAAGAATCACACTATATGGCTACAGTATGAATATTGTCTGTTTTCGAGTGCAAAAAGTACCTAGATAACAGCCCCCGGTCATGCGAAGTTAACCACTATCCCCCCTGTTGATCCAGTTTAACAATTAAATTTTTCAACAATGGAATTAAAAAAATCAAACAGGAATCAAGCACGAATTCGTGTGGCAATGCAGGGGCCTTCTGGCTCCGGAAAATCGTATTCATCACTTTTACTTGCTTATGGAATTTGTCAAGACTGGCACAAAATTGCAATCATTGACACAGAGCATCAATCGGCTCATCTTTACAGTCATTTAGGAGAATACAATGTTCTCAATCTTTCTGCACCTTACACTCCAGAGAGGTACATCGAAGCAATTACTACTTGTGAAAATGCAGGAATGGATGTAATCATTATTGATTCAATAAGCCACGAGTGGGAGGGTGATGGAGGAATCCTTGATATACATTCTAATATGTCAGGAAACTCTTTTACGAACTGGAGCAAGGTTACTCCTCGCCACAATGCGCTTGTACAAAAGATCCTTGCATCAAGTTGCCACATCATTGCAACAATTCGTAGTAAGCAAGATTACATACTTGCAGAAAAGAATGGAAAAACAGTTCCAGAAAAAGTCGGCATGAAAGGAGTTCAAAGGGATGGTCTTGAATATGACTATACCATTGTAATGGAATTAGACATGCACAACAACACAACTTGCACCAAAGACAGAACGCAGATTTTCAATTCACGCATACCTTTTAAAATTGATGAGAGTGTTGGTAAAAAAATCAAAAATTGGTGCAAAGATGGTGAGGGTTACAAAGACAATGAGATTATCGAATTGATTAATGCTTGTAAAACCTTTGACGAATTAAATGAGTTACACAAGAACCAACCTTATGTGAGGAAGTTTACAACCTATCTCAATAATAGAGCAGCAGTCATTAAAGGGGAAGCAAGAGATTATCGTGCAAGTCTTAATGGTCAAGCAGTATGATGAATATTGCAAATTTGGGAGAGGTCACAGTTGGATATAAATACAACTCTTCCCTGCAGAATCGACCAAAAATTACGGATGTAAAAATGGCTCATGAAATTATAATGAGAATGATGGACATGGACAAAATTGGTTTGCAAGAACAAATTGTGGTTCTGTATCTGAATCAAGCAAATCTTGTGATTGGATCTTCGAATGCTTTTACAGGGGGACTAACTGGCTCTGTTGTAGATATACGAATCATTGTTGCAACTGCTCTCAATTTGATGGCAACAGGAGTGATAATTGCTCATAATCACCCCAGTTCAAATCTCAAGGCATCTATTCAAGATATCACATTGACAAAAAAACTCAAAACCGCATTGTCCTACATGGACATCAATCTTCTGGATCATTTAATAGTCACACCCGAAAACGAATACCTCTCCATGTCAAACGAGGGATTACTCTAATTCAATCAAATGACCTATCTGCGTGGTAGGTCATTTTCATTTATTCACAAATCAAAAACTTTATTATTATGGAATTACAAACCCACACAGCCGAAATCATTGGATTTCAACCAACATTTACTGTAGAAAGCAGTATCAATACCAACAAAAAACCATTTGTTGAAGCAAACACTGAAGAAGTCAGTTTATCCTTCTTAAAGAACAGTTGCATTGTACCTGTTTTCACGAAAGATAATGAAACAACTCTTTCACATCAAGAGTTTATCGAGAGTGTGAGAAATGCGATTACAAGTATTTTCCCAAATGAAATCATTGAGGAACCTGAAATTCGTGTATCTCATCAAATAAAAGGAAGAACACCCGATGCAATATATGTTCCTGTAAAAGATCTGCAGGAAAATCAGAAAACAACGTATTACGAACGCATGGCTTTCATTATCAGAATTCCATCTATTACAGAAACAATCAATGGCAATACTCTTGCATTGACAGTAGGTGGTGTAAGAGCACTCAATACAGAAAATCTGTATAACAAAAAGACTTATGAGAAATTTAAAATTTTCATAGGTTTTCAAAATATGGTGTGCTGTAACCTTTGTGTGTCAACAGATGGTTTCAAAGAAGAACTCAAAGCAATGTCTGCAATTGATTTGGAAGACAAAACACTTCAATTGTTCAGTTCCTATAACATGAACAGACACTTGAATGCGATGGAGCAACTTTCCAATTATTCCTTGACCGAATCTCAATTTGCCCAACTTATTGGAAAAGGAAGATTGTACAATTACCTGTCTAAAAAAGAAAAGTTACTGCTGCCGGAGTTACTTCTTAATGATGGTCATTTGACTGCAGTTGCAAAAGACTATTATCAAGATGAGAGTTTCTGCAAGAATGATAATGGAGATATTAATCTTTGGAAATTTTATAATCTACTCACAGGATCCAACAAGTCTTCCTACTTGGATAAATTCCTGGATAGAGGTGTAAATGCATTTGATTTTACAACTGGAGTTTCAGAGGCATTACATGACAGGAATTCAAAACACGCCTGGTTCCTGCAATAATTACACTTTATAATAATCACATTAAAAATGCAAACACTGTGAAAATTTGTTAGATTTGTATTCACTTTCGTAAGAAAGAAAACATTTTATCGATATAACAGCGTTTGCTATATAATCCTGCACTTGAAAGGTCGAAACTTCAGATGTGAAACAGGAAGGTATAAGTAAAACGCTCACCGTCATGCGTGAGCGTTGCTTTACTTTGTTTCACGGGTATTCGACCACCTCAAGTACAAGTAATGGCAATTGTCTCACGCTGTTGTTTTTGTGAAAATCCCAAGTAAGAGGCATGCTTGAAAAAACCTATGCAATCAATGAATGCTTTTGATAATGATGTAAAAGAATTTCAAACTACATTAAATAATAAACTTTCACAGGAAGGAATCGATCATGTTTTTAGTTTACTTGCTTACATAACAATTACATTGCCTGAAAAAAAAGACGCTTTAAAAAACTTACAAGCATTAAGTAAAAATTGTAATGTTGATATTGATGTAGAAATATCAAGATTATCAACAAGCATCTTTAACAATGATGGATATGTATTTAGAATTCAAAAATTAGGAAATTATTTGGACAATGAAATGACAAAGTATGTTGTTTCATCA
>CANCKV010000356.1 GCA_947378615.1 Chitinophagaceae bacterium
ACCACTCGTCAAATGAGGGTGTAGCTCCCACTATCGCATGAATGAGTTTTACTTGTAAGTTACTGTTAGAAAATCAGGAATATTACGCATGACTCACGTCATGTGCAGTTAGTTACTATACATGTTACAATTTATATCTTCAATTATTACATCAATGTGTTTTCTACAGTTATTAGAAATCAATTTCAATTACGTTGTATATGAATCTACTGCCAACAAATCACCTCTCGATGAGCATTAATCGTCAAATTGAAAACATAGCTAAAATTGTGTAGTACTGCAAACATTTCTGAAATGGTCAAAGTTTGCTAATGTGCAATAACGCTTAATGTATTTTTTATTGAATCCTTTCATGGACTTTCATTTATAAACAAAATAGTAGCAAAAAAATATTTTGCCATTTCAAAATAAACGATATGTTTAATATCTAAAACAACTAAAAATGAGCTTTAAAATTGGAACAAAAGAAAGTGCAATGGTTTTAAAAACACCACCATTATCGAGTGAATACACGATGCATGTTGATACAAAAGATGGAAAGGAAATCTTAGTTTGTACCGTTGGAAAAACTATTTTACATTATAACATCGATTGCTTGAACGACCTTCATAAAATGCTTAAAGAACATGGAGATTGGATGGAACTTGGAAGTGCCGACGAACAAAAGCCTGCAAAAGAAGGAACTGTTGAAGCATGGGGACGTTCTGAAAACAATCCTGTAGGAGGTTGGTACGGACTTAAAAAAGGTTTGAGAGGTCGTTTTGGTATGTATATTCCACCATTAATGGAAGCACTCGGTCTTGCAGAAGTAACACACGAGGCAAAAGGAAATAAGATAAAAGCGATTTAACTCAATATGTATTAGCTGAATCATTATTTCCTAATTGGAAAATTCAGATTAAAAATCAATCAAACCTATTACATTCGCTGCGCTACAAACCCGAACTATCGCCTCTGATTTATTCAGGGGAGGAAAGTCTGGACAGTATAGGGCAAACCACCGGTGAACAGCCGGCTCCTTTACGGGAAGAGAAAGTGCCACAGAAAATAACTGTCTGCCTAAAGCGGATGAGGGTGAAAATGTAGGGTAAGAGCCTACGATGCAGGGTAGTAATATTTTGCATGGGTAAACCTTGGTTACTGTAATGCCACGTATAGAAGCGTTTGAGAGCGGCTCGTTCGATGTTTCAGGGTAGGCAGCAACAGGTAATGCAGTAATGCTTATCGCAGATAAATGATAGTTTAGAAACAGAATCCGGCTTATGAGGTTTGTAGCTTTTTTTTATTATTAAATAATTTTTATAGACTAGTTTTTTTTAAAAAAACAGGGAAATCAAGTAAATAATTTTTTAAATTAACTATTGAAATTGATTTCTAATTTGCATTTTTCAAATAAAATCAGCCAATTATTTGTCATTATGATAAAAAATTCTATTAATATTCCCTCTAAACGTAAAAATTTTGATATAAAATCAGGTTAATACAAAGAAAATGTCTTGAAAGGCTTTAATTAAGTTACTTTTGCGGCGAACATATAAATATACATAATGACTTTTGAAGAGTTGGGTTTAGATGCCAGATTAATTCAGGCAACTGCAGAGTTGGGGTACGTGAACCCAACACAAATACAAGAAAAGGCAATACCGGTATTGCTTTCAGGCACAAAGGATTTTATTGGCTTAGCACAAACAGGAACCGGAAAAACAGCAGCATTTGGTCTTCCATTGCTACACATTATAGATGCTGACGAAAGATATCCACAAGCATTAATAGTTTGCCCTACACGGGAACTTTGTATGCAAATCGTGAGCGAAGTAGAATTATTTAAGAAACACATTAAGGGAGTTTCGGTGGTAGCTGTTTATGGAGGCGCAAGTATTGGCTTGCAAATCAGAGATTTGAAACGTGGTGTTCAAATCGTTGTGGCTACTCCAGGTAGATTGATTGACTTGATCGAAAGAAAGGCAATCAATTTGGAACAAATCAAATACGTGGTACTCGATGAGGCAGATGAAATGCTGAACATGGGTTTCAAAGATGACATCGAATTTATTCTACAAAATACGCCAAAGAGAGAAAGTACTTGGTTGTTTAGTGCCACAATGCCACCTGAAATTAGAAAGGTGAGTAAAAAGTACATGAACGAACCATTTGAAGTGACTGTTGGAAAGGTGAATAGTGGTAATAAGAGTATTGATCATCAATACTACATTACTGCAGCACAACATCGTTACGAAACCTTAAAACGTTTGATTGACTTTAATCCAGGAATCTATGGTATCATCTTTACTAGAACCAAAGTTGATGCACAAGATATTGCTGAAAAATTAACTCGTGAAGGATACGATATAGATGCGCTTCATGGTGATTTGACTCAAGCACAGAGAGACAAGGTAATGGGAGAATTCCGTGATAAGACATTACAACTTTTAATTGCAACAGATGTTGCAGCTAGAGGTATTGATGTTCATGGTATCACTCACGTCATCAATTATGAATTGCCTGATGATATTGAAGTATATACACACCGGTCAGGAAGAACAGGACGTGCAGGAAATACGGGTATCTGTATGAGTATTGTTCATGCTAGAGAAACCTTTAAATTAAAAGCAATTGAAAAATTAATTCAAGCTCAATTTAATAGGGTTGATATTCCAACAGGAAAGGATGTGACAAGAAAACAATTTTATGCAGTAATGGATAAAATTCTTGAAACAGATATTTCTCATGGTGATTATGATACTTTCCTTCCTATGCTGCAAGAGAAATTTGCTGATGTAAGCAAAGATGAAATCTTGCAACGTATGGCTGCGGTGGAATTTGATCGTTTCTTGAAATACTATGAGAATGCTGAAGATCTTAACTTGAGAGATAACGGAAGACAACGTCCTCGTGAATTTGGTAGTGACAGGGCTGTAATTCCTCGTGATAGAGCTAGATTTGAAACAAGAGGTGGTGACAGAGACAGAGGTGAAAGAGGAGATAGAGGTTCTTATGGAAGTGGCGGCGGAACAACAGCGGGTTATGCTCGTTTGTTTGTAAATCTAGGCACTAAGGATGGTTTTTACAAGGCAAGTTTCTTACAATTTATATTGGACATGAGCGACTTGAAGAAAGAAGTTCTTGGAAAAGTAGATATGAAAGACATGAATACTTGGGTAGAAGTTGAACAAGGAGCTGCACATCAAATGATTCGTTGCCTTGATGGTAAAAACTACAAGGGCAGAAGAATTAGAATGAATGATGCAAATAGCAGATAGACCTAGCTTCAGGATTCAGGTTGCTAATTATTGGCAACTTGAATCCTGTTCTTTATAAAAATACATATTATCAATCATGTAGCATAATGTTCTAGACCGATGGCGTCGTCATTATGTGAATAAACAAACAAAAATGGAAGCAATTATTGCAAGCCCAACAATGAAAGAGGTTACACAAAAAGCATGGAGTAAACGCCCGTTAATTATCAGTGGACCATGCAGCGCAGAAACTGAAGAACAAGTAATTAACACCGCAACACAATTAGCCGCTACAGGTAAAGTAGATGTACTTAGGGCAGGAATATGGAAACCAAGAACCCGTCCAGGAAGTTTTGAAGGAATTGGAACGATGGGATTACCTTGGTTGCAATCCGCTAAGAAAATAACAGGATTACCTGTTGCCGTAGAAGTAGCGACAGCAAAACAAGTGGAAGATGCCCTACACTTTGGGGTAGATATTCTATGGTTAGGAGCTAGAACTACAGTAAATCCGTTTAGCGTACAAGAATTAGCTGATTCTTTACGTGGAGTTGATATTCCTGTTTTGATAAAGAATCCGATCAACCCTGATTTAGAACTATGGCTTGGTGCTGTAGAAAGAATTGCGAAAGCAGGTATCAATCAAATTGGATTGATTCATAGAGGATTTAGTAGTTACGGTAATACCGAATATAGAAATGCTCCTATGTGGCATTTGGCAATCGAAATGAAACGTCGTCATCCTGAAATGATGATGATTAATGATCCTTCTCATATCTGTGGTCGCAGAGATATATTATTGGAAGTTGCACAAAAGGCAATTGATTTGGATTTTGATGGTTTAATCATTGAAAGTCATATTGATCCTGATCACGCATGGAGCGATGCCAAACAACAAATTACCCCTGAGAAATTAGGTGAATTGATTGGTGCTATCCGTTGGAGAAAAGAAGATGTTGCCTCTGAAGAATATCATGCCGCTTTAGAAAAACTTCGTCAACAAATCAATCATTTGGATGATGAGTTGATGCAAATTTTGGGTCAACGCATTAAGGTTGCTGAAAAGATTGGACAATACAAAAAGGACAATAATATTACTATCTTGCAAACAAGTCGTTATAATGAAATATTGGAGCGAGCTTTTGCAAATGGTGCGAAACTTGGTTTAAGCAATGAGTTTATCACCAAATACTTTGATGCAGTTCACATGGAAAGTATCAATCATCAAAATAAGATAATGAACTCATA
>CANCKV010000357.1 GCA_947378615.1 Chitinophagaceae bacterium
GGCGTAGCGCCTCCAAATTACGAGCAAGGTTGGAAAGATGTTGTGTTAGTAAAGGCAAATGAAACGGTTAAATTTATTGCCAAATTTGATGATTATGCTGATAATATTCATCCTTTCATGTACCACTGTCATATTTCATTGCACGAAGATGAAGGTATGATGGGTCAATTTGTAGTTGGAAGCACAACGCCCACTGCAAGTGTTTCAAGTATGAGTTGCAATAATGCATTTTTTTCTACAACAGCCACAGTTAATTCTAATTACAATGGAACTGCTACTGTTGCCTATGCCGGAGGCAATGGAGTTGCTTATTCGGCAGGAAGTGCAATTTCTTCAATTGGGGTAATCGGTTTAACTGCTATACTTCAACCAGGAACCTTAAGTAATGGGCTAGGCAATTTTATATATAACATAACAGGTACGCCTACTTCATCTGGAGTTGCAAGTTTTCCAATTAGTTTTAATGGAATTAATTGCGTTATTAATTTAAATGTTAACAATAGTATTCCAGCCCCATCATCTAATCGGAATGTAATGCTGATTATTGCTGATGATATTGGTACAGATTATTTTGGTTTCTATGAAGACCATCAAGATACGGTAGCCGTTCCTCACCTAAGGTATCTTGCTGAGCACGGAGTTAAATTTACAAATGTAACTTCCGATCCGGTTTGTTCTGCTACCAGAGCTACGATGATTACTGGAAGATATAGTTTCAGAACCGGCGTAGGTGGTATCATTGGTGGTATTGGTGGATCGGGCGTGTTGGATACCAATGAAATTATCATTCCGAAAATATTAAAATCTTTCAATCAGAATATTACAAGAGCTCATATTGGGAAATGGCATTTGCACCAACCTATGCCCGCTATAAATGTTACTGCTCCCAACAGAATGGGCTTTCAGCATTTTGAAGGACCATTTACCGGCACATTAACTCCTAGTTATTTCGACTGGACTAAAACCACTAACGGCATAACATCAACGAATACTAATTATGCAACCACTGAAGAAACCAATAATGCTTATTCTTGGATAAAAAATAATGTTGACAAGCCGTTTTATGTTTGTTTGGCATTAAATGCTCCGCACGACCCCATTCATCTTCCGCCATCGGGCTTACATCAATTTACAAACCTAACTGGAACACCTGTTGATATCAATCGTAATTCCAAAGAATATTACAAAGCAATGATTCAAGCCATGGATCATGAATTAGGAAGATTATTTGATTCGTTAAAAGCCATCAATAAATTTGATAGCACCGATTTTATTTTTATTGGTGATAATGGCTCCATTGCAAAAGTTGCACAAACAGCAGATACAGGAAGAGCAAAAGGAACACTTTATGAATACGGTACACACGTGCCTTTAATGATTGCAGGCCCTTCTGTTATAAACCCAGGTAGAGTTTCAAATGCTTTAGTAAATACAGTAGATATTTTTGCTACTGTTTTAGAATTATTTGGACAATACAATTGGTCCTCTCAAATACCAATCAATAAACCGGTAGACAGTAAGAGCTTAATGCCAATACTCAAAAATCAAAATAATACCATTAGACAATGGTCGTTTTCTGAAATTTTTAAAACAGTTAAAGATTCTTCTGACGGAAAGGCAATCAAAAATCTTGAATATAAATTGATTCGTTTTGATGACGGAAGAGAAAACTTTTTTAAACTCTCTGTTGATCCAAAAGAAACAAAAAATCTTTTGAAAGACGCATTGGTAGAAGCCGATTATAACAATTACATCTATTTATGTAATCAGATGAATCTGTTACTCAATAATAATTTAACATGCAGTGCCGTAAGAGCAGACTCATCAAATAACGCTGATGTTGATTTTAATTTTAGTATTAATCCAAATCCTGTAGCTAATGTAATTAATATCAAATTCAATTCTACAAAAACTAAAGCTTATTATATTTGGATTTGTGATGCAGTGGGAAGAACTATGATGATGTTGCCTCAGCCTGAAATCAATAATGGTATTAATGTTGCTGCATTATCAAAAGGAATATATTTTATAAAAATTATGGATGAAGCAAATAAAAAAATCATCACAAAGAAATTTATAAAAGGGTCGTAATTCATTTTAATTATTAGCGTTAGAAAAAATATTTATAACCATGAGAAAATCTATATTACTGTTTAGCATCGTTTTTTATTCCCTAGTTTCAATTGCACAAACCAATCCTGCAATAGTTTCTTGGCTTCAAAATACTAATGGAACAAAAGGTCGTCATTATGTAAATGGGAATTCAACCCCAATTCAAGACAATGATTTAGCCAATGTGCAGCAGGTTTCTTACTCTAATAGTTGGGCTTATATCAAAACCAATGGAATCCCTTCTTATGTTACTGGTCCGTTTTTAGATGGCAATCCTTCCATTGCAACAACTCAAAATGCAATTTTCAAAGTTTCATTAAATCCATTACAAAACACTGGAACCCCTGTTAACACAACAGGAGGCAACATTGGACTTTTTATAAATGGAGTAGCCTTATTCGATTATAGAGATGGCGTATCGTGGAGAAATGCTACCAATTCATTAGCTGGTGGTCCGTTAGGTGGATTTGGTGATGGCGTTTGGAACAGAGATGCGGTTGTGGGAGAATTAAAAGGATTTGATTGTTCAAAAGGACATCCTGCAATGGGCAATTATCATCATCATCAAAACCCTAGTGCTTTTAATCTTGACTTGAATGTTGTTTCAACAGTTTGTAATCTATATACTTCAGATGGTTTATATGTAATAGATAGCACTCGGCATTCTCCACTTATAGGTTTTGCTTATGATGGATTTCCAATTTATGGAGCTTATGCATATAAAAATGTAGATGGAACAGGTGGTATTACAAGAATGAAATCGAGTTATGTGTTAAGAAATATTACAGTCAGAAATACTAACTCAAATGGCGCTACTGTAACTCCGGGACCTGCAGTAAATGCTACTTATCCTTTAGGTTATTTTAGAGAAGATTATCAATACAATGCTACCAACACCAATACTCCCGATTATCTTGATGAGCATAATGGAAGATTTTGCATAACACCAGAATACCCAAATGGAATCTATTGCTATTTTGCAACAGTTGATAATAAATGGAATTCTGCATACCCTTATGTTGTTGGTCCAACTTTTTTTGGAACAAGAACAACTACAAAAGTAAATGCAATTACAGAACCTGTGCAACAATATACACAACCACTTCCCGTAGCCACTGTTAATGCAATTAGTTGTAATGCTGTTGTGTTTTCAAATCAAAAAGCAATTGTGAAAACTGCTTATAGCAGTACAGCAAGCGTTCCATATACTGGAGGAAATGGAATACAATATGCTAACGGATCTGTTATAAATTCAACAGGTGTTATTGGATTAACAGCAACATTACCGGCTGGAACATTGGCAAATGGAAATGGAAATTTAATATATAACATATCCGGAACTCCGGCAGATACTGGCATGGCTTCATTTGCTATAAATTTTGGTGGAAAGAGTTGTACAATTAATTTGAAAATAATAGAAAAAGCAAGTTGCGATTTTTGTGTTGTGCCAAATCCAATACAAAACAATATTTTGAAATTAAATATGGCTGCCGATAACAAAATAAATGGTTTTTGGATTTATGATGTTGTTGGAAAATTGGTTTATCAAGCAGTACAACCAGATGTTAAAAAAGGGGTTGATATTTCAAGGCTACCCAAAGGATCTTATATAATTAAGATTAAAGAAGAAAAAAGCAATCAGGTATTTACAATGGAGTTTGTGAAATAAGTATTATATATCCCAACAAAAAACCCCTACAACTCACGCTGCAAGGGCTTCTGTAAAATAAAAACCTGCTGTAGGGGAAGGGTTCGAACCTTCACGAGGAAGTTAGCCATAACACAAATGGTTTCGGTGGTCGATCCCGGATGAAACACCGTTTCCAATGTTTCAACTCTATGTTACGTTTATCCTTTTATCCTCACCCCCGAGACAAGAGGGCATGTCTGCCAAAGAATTTCATCACCCCACAATTTTTAAGAACTTATAAGGGTAAAACTAAATAATTCTTCTTTCTATTGAAAGTATTTCAAAATAAATTTTGAAAATATAGAAATATTCCAAATATTTGCATATTATTTTGAAACTATACTAAAATTCAAATCAAAATGGCCGGAAAATTAAATCTTGACAAACTTGACCTGCAAATCATAGAAGCTATGATGAATAATGCAGAGATTTCTTATGCCGAATTAGGTAAGAAACTATTTGTTAGTGGAGGTACTATCCACGTTCGTATCAAAAAACTACAAGAGTTTAAGATAGTTAAAGGTACAAGGTTAAATGTAGATTTAAAACTTTTAGGATATGATATTACAGCTTTTGTAGGAATTTATCTAGAAAAAAGTTCACTCTACGATAACGTGGCTAAAGATTTAATGAAAATTCCTGAAATTATTCGTCTTAACTATATTACTGGTAACTATAGT
>CANCKV010000358.1 GCA_947378615.1 Chitinophagaceae bacterium
TAGCTTTTACCACAAGGAAATCAAAGAAAAAAACAAGGGTCACAAAGTTTTCTATTCAAATTTAACTAGATTAATCGAC
Source organism: Chitinophagaceae bacterium (assembly GCA_947378615.1). Classification (GTDB taxonomy): domain Bacteria; phylum Bacteroidota; class Bacteroidia; order Chitinophagales; family Chitinophagaceae; genus Parasediminibacterium. The sequence continues at coordinate 80 of CANCKV010000358.1, forward strand.
TATAGAGACCATAAATCCTTGTGTTTCTCTGTGAATACCATTGTGTTCCTAGTGAAACCTCCTGAGTAGTAACAAATAGCTTAAATCGTCTATTTTTCAAAGCAATTAAAATGTTTTTAGGAGCGACTAATATATTTTTCATGACCTGTCAACAGTTTTGAAAATAATTAATGTTTTTGTGGCTACTAAAAACATATTTTATGCTGTGTAAAAATTATTTTTAAAACCGTATAATGATACTTAGCAGCTACAAATCGATAAAGGCTTGCGAAAAATATTTTAATTCTTTCTAAAAATATATATTTGGTTTTGCATTCTCAGAAATCGTTCTAGAAAATATATAATCAAATATGAAAAAATATTTTTTTGTTATGAACATATTTTTTTTCATTCCTATCTTTTTATTTCTATACGCTAGAAATAAGTAAATAAGGAGATGAAATTACTAAGGGGAACTGTGAATAAATAAATTAAGGAAATCTATTTTTTTATAAGTAATTCATCAAATGCTGCGTAGTAGAATTTTATAAGCCCTTTTTTAATCAAGACTTAAATAAACTTGTGTAATCTAAGTTAAATTATAAGCCTATGAGTTGAACCTTTTTCGTTCCTATCAACTTTGAAACTATTTCTTTTGATAATTACTCAATTTATTTTTTGCATTCCTACAGTAAAAATACTATTGCAGATAATTTGTTTTGTGTTTAAGAAGTGGCTGACTGAAGTATATTTTTTATTTGTGTTGTGTTAATACAAGAATGCTTTTTACTAAAGTATTGGTACTAGTAAGAATTACTAACAGCCCAACCCCAATTAATACTTTTTTTACAGGAATCTTTCCGACTAGTCTTGCTGCGATAGGAGCTGCAATTACGCCTCCTAAAATCAGGCCTAAAACATCGAATAAAGGAATATGATGTAATAATATAAAGAAAGTAGTTGCACTTGCAAACACGACAAAAAACTCAGCAAGGCAAACCGAACCTATTACATAGCGGGTGCTTTTTCTCTTCGAAATAAGTGTACTAGTTACTAAAGAACCCCATCCTCCACCTGCAAAGGCGTCTAGGAAACCACCTGCACTTGCCAACCAACCTGCACGTCTAACTCTGTCGTCCGCTAAATTCTTTTTAAAAGCTTTCTTTATGATATAGTAGCCTAAATAAATGGTATAAAATGATAATGGAATTCGTACATAATTTGAATATTCTTTGGCATATACTGCTAATGTTGCCCCTGCAATTGCACCAATAACTCCAGGAAAGACAAGTGCTTTGAACAGTTTTTTATTAATATTACCAAAACGGTGATGACTATATCCAGATACCCCACTACTAAATACCCTTGCCGAATGCACACGACTACTAACCACAGCAGGATTTACTCCTATTGCCAACAAAAATGTAGTTGAAATTGTGCCATATCCCATGCCTAAACTTCCATCTGTCATTTGAGCAATAAATCCAGCAAGTGACATTAGAAGAAATGATTTTGTGTTAATATATTTGGGTAATGAATTGATGTCTGAAAGAATTGTGTTGAGAGGCACATACGAAAATAAGGCGTGCCCAACAATCATAAACACGAAACCAAAAAGACACCATTTGACCAGTAATTGCCACTTCTTTTGACCTGGTTTGTCTTCTAATAATTCTTGCTGTTTTGCAACCAAAGTTTTGGTTGCTTCATTTTCTTCGATTCTTGGCTGTAATGATTTATTATGAGGTGGTTGTAATTGTTTTTGTACAATAAGAGTTTTGGTGGCCTCATTGAGGGTATTCACTTTATTTTCAAAGTCTCCCTTCAATTGATTGCGATAGGTTTGCATATTATTTAATAAATCATCAATTTGGTCGGGTAATATATCATTTAGCATCTCTTTTAAGCGTTTTGCAATGGTTGGTGATTTTCCATTGGTAGAAATGGCAATTTTAAGATTGCCTTTTTTTACAATACTTCCAAGATATAAATCGCATAATTCTGGTTTATCTGCTGCATTTATGAGTATGCCCTTTCTTTTTGCATCGGCGGCAATAATGGTCGCAATTTCTAGATCATTTACTGCTGCAATTACCAAATCCTTGTTTTCTAGATCACTGATATGGTAGGGCTTTTCTTGTAAATCAATATTAGGATATTTTTTTGCAATGTCTTTTATCTCATCACTTATGGTGATGCCTACTAAGGTAATTGGTGTTGCAGGAGAATTATTTATTACCGACTGAAGCTTTTCAAGTCCAATAATACCACCTCCAATAATTAATAATTTAAGCTTTTCAAGTTTCAAAAAAACGGGAAAAAGTGTATTTGTTTGTTCCAAAATTTTACGAATGTTAGCCTACAAATTTAGTGGGATAATTATTACGAAATAAACTTTTATGTTAAAATTGTAAGAAAAGAGGATGTAGCGCATTAATTTTTATCATGTATATGGACATATTTATTGCTAAAAATGCATTTATTTTATTCGGTAAATATAAATTTGAGCATTATAAAAAAGTTGTGAGCAACAGAAAAATTAAAAGGATGCTTTGAATTCCTATTTTCGTTCCACTTTCAGATAACTTTTATCTGTAAACAAAATTAGTTAATGCAGGAAACAAATATAATTTTAGGAATAGATCCTGGTACACAATTGATGGGATATGCCCTTCTCAAAACAGATGGTAAGCAACCTCAAGTATTGTTGATGGATACATTGAAATTGACTTCTTATGAGGATATCTATGAGCGATTAGAGAAAATACATACTAAGGTGGTGGAATTAGTAAGATTGTATAAACCAACCACTTTTGCGATTGAAGCACCGTTTTTTGGGAAGAACGTACAGAGTATGCTTAAGCTTGGAAGAGCGCAAGGTGTTGCTATTGCTGCTGCAATGCAGGCTGGGCTCAGTATTACTGAATATAGCCCAAAGAAAGTAAAGCAATCAATTACAGGCAATGGGAATGCAGATAAGGAACAGGTATGGATGATGTTGAAAACAGTTTTGCAAATTGAGTCTAAACCACAATATTTTGATGCAACTGATGCTCTTGCAGTTGCACTTTGTCATCACTATCAATCTACTTCCCTATTGGGCAAACAAACGAAAGGCCTGAAAGGGTGGGAGGAGTTTATTGCCAAAAATGCGGGTAGAATCAAGATGTAGTGATGAGTTATTAGTGATAAATTATGAATTGTAGTGGTTAGAAATGAGCTTACAGTAAATCATTCTACTATTCATATACAAACTAACCACTCATAATTCATCATTCATAACTAAATAAAAAGGTATCTTTCTTCTAGAACTTTTTGATGATGAAGATTGTGTCCAAAAATGATAAAGCAAAGGGCATTTACCGAAACTTTGTATCCACTTGCTGTGCCTGTCATTTGTAATTGTTCTTCTGTAAATGAACTCAGAAGCATATCAGTTGATTTTCTTGTGGCTATGAATTCTTCCTTCAAGCTACAAAGAGAACGATGCTCAACATTTGCATTTTTAACATAATTATCTTCATCAAATCCTGGCAAAGCCGTAAAATCGTTTCTACTAAACCTCAATGCTCGATAGGAAAAGATGCGCTCAGTATCTATAACGTGTTGTAAAAGTTGTTTGACAGTCCATTTTCCAGAAGCATAACTAAAATTTGCTTTCTCCTCTGGAATAGAATTTATGAAATGAATCAAGGAACTACTATGATTCGCAATCAGTTCTTCAATATTCTCACCTAAGGCAGCATCAATATATCTTTGTTGATAAAATGCATGATAGTTCCCTTCAGTTGGACGTGCCATAAATATGTTTCTTTGTTTTATAAATTATAAGAAAGCTTTTTCTTTTTTGATTTACCCTTGCTGATTTCTTCTGCTTTAACAACTGCACCAAAAGCGTTGATGATACCACCTGTTTTACAGATATCGCTTAGTTTAACTTCTATTTCGGTACTTGGAATAAGTACATGGTTGTTGATAGGAGTAATCGATTGTTCAATTACTGCTTTAGTTTGAAGCGCGGTAAGATTGGGATAATAAGAGCGAACTAATGCTGCTAATCCTACCACAACAGGAGTTGCCATGCTTGTACCATCAAGGAATCCGTAGTTATTTCCTCCTGGCAAAGAACTGTAAATTTGACTTCCTGGCGCGAAGACGTCAACATTTACTTTGCCATAATTACTAAACCCTGCTGTATAATTACTGATGATTAAGGTATCGGAACTAGCCCCGACAGTTATTACGTTTGTTGCACGTCCACCATCTAAAAAATCTGTGCTTGGATAATTTTCTGTACTGTCAATATTTTTGCTGTCATTACCTGCTGCATGAACCAAAAGGACATCTTTAGAAGCCGCATACTTGAACGCATCGTCCACCCATTGTTTTTGAGGGGAGAAACTTTTGCCGAAGCTCA
>CANCKV010000359.1 GCA_947378615.1 Chitinophagaceae bacterium
TTTTTTATGTCTTTACCAATTAAGGTCTCATGAACAGGTGAATTGTCCCACGAAATCTGTTTTTTATTGTAAAGCCTGTAAGATTTATCTCTACCCCATTTACCAAATCGCATTTTTTTGCCTAGAAAGAAATTCATTCTTTTGAATCCATAAATCGTAGAATTGTCTAAAATTTCAATTTGTTTGATTGATTTTACTAATGAATCCGTGACTCTTTCATCTGTATCAATAGCTAATATCCAATCATTTGTAGCGGTCTCTGATGCTAAATTTCTTGCATATCCATAACCTCTCCATTCTGTTTCAATTAAATTAATGCCTAAACTACGGACTATTTCAACCGTGCCATCATCGCTCCCGGAATCAACAACAACAATGTCTGAAGTTATCAATTTCGCTGCAATGATGCAATCTGAAATATTTACTACTTCATTTTTACAAATAATTATGACCGAAAGTGGAAGCATTTAATAATTTTTGATACACTATATTGGGCAAATATAATTGACAGTTGATTGATATGTACATCTATAGGTCTTTTGAAATAAATCGTTATTTATCGCTAAAGCCTGAATAGCTCAATTCACATTGCAAATAGTGATCATTATATTTGCAATTAACTTTGTGATTTTCTAGGTTTCAAGGTTGGTACAGCTTTTTCATCTTAATTAATTTTTTTAATGGGTTCATCAACAACTTGTAGTTTAATTGTTTCAACATATAATTGGCCACAGGCTTTGGAATTATGTTTAACAAGTGTATTGAATCAAACCCATTTGCCAAATGAAATTATCATTTCTGATGATGGAAGCACAGATGAAACAAGGAAAATGGTTGATAACTTTATTTTAAAATCTACAGTCCCAATCAAACATATTTGGCATGAAGACGAAGGGTTTCAATTGGCAAAAATTAGAAATATGTCAATCATTGCTTCTTCCTGCGAATATATTATTCAGGTTGACGCAGATATCATTTTACATCCTTCTTTTATTGAAGATCATCTAGCTATAGCAGAATATGGTTTTTTTATTACTGGAAGTCGCATTCTTCTTGGGGAGCATCTTTCGAAAGAAGTATTACAAAATAAAATAGTCAGTTTTGGATCCTATATAAAAGGGAGCAAAAATTTCTTTAATGGATTACGAAGTTCAATTCTAAGGGATTACTTTTCGTTAAGATATAAAGTTTCTGGGAAGAATTTATTTGACGTAAAGGGGTGTAATATGTCATTTTGGAAACAGGATTTAATTGCTGTAAATGGTTATGACGAAGAATATACAGGATGGGGGAGGGAGGATAGCGATATTGCAATCAGATTAATAAATGCAGGAATTAGGAAGAAGTACTTGAAAATGGGAGGAATCGAATACCATATCTTTCATAATGAAGCAAAAAGAAATCGACTCGACGAAAATACACGCAGAATGGAAGAGACTATTTTACGTAAAATAAAATGGTGTAAGCGTGGATTAGACCAATATCTATGATTTCATAACCCTTATTTGGAAGAATACTATTCTAAATTAAATAGGCAGTTAAGACTTGAATCTGCCTAACAATTTTCTTTGCTTGCTATATATACCGTTTTACTCTTAATTCTTAATACCTACTAAATATAAATTTCAATTTGATTTATTCTTTAGTCGTTTGTATTAAAAAATATATTTTTGTTTCAAATATTGTAATGCTAACAGTTACCAACAAACACATTGAGGCGCTTAACTCTTTTTTTGATTATATATATATACTTACAATAGATAGTGCTAAGGATAGACAAGATAAAATAAAGTCAGAATTAGTTGGACTAAATTATTCTTTCTTTTATGGTGTTAATAAAAGCGACTTAGATACTGAAAAGCTAGAAAGAGACAATATCTATTCTTCTACTAAAGCGAAGGATCGAAACCGATATAACAAGGGCATGAAATTGGGAGAAATCGCTTGTAGTCTTGGTCATAGTAATATTTATGAGGATGTGATTAAGAATGGGTATAACCGAGTACTAATATTGGAAGATGATGTTGTTTTGAATTTGAATGGTATTGCGAAATTTACTTCTCTAATTTCAGAACTACCTAATAATTGGGATTTGATATACTTTGACTATACAAAACATGAAAATAAGGATATCCTTTCGTATTTTAAAATAGCTACTTACCATATTCAAAAAGTAATTATCGGGTTAAAGCTATCTCATCTTATGATTAAGAATTTGTTTCCAAGAGCCTATTCTGATCATCTAAAAAAGAGTGGATTTCACTATTTTACAAGTGCTTATGCTATTACAGGAAATGCAGCAAAAGTTCTGAAAGAGTTACAGACTCCAATTCAATTTCCTTCTGACCATTTGCTCGCTTATGCAGCGACTAATGAATTGATAAATGGCTTTATAAGCACCAATAAATTGTTTAATCAACAAAGTCAAGGTGAACTAAAGAATACTCAAAGTACAGTTAGTTAATTAATCAATCAATAACTTTATTTAGGAATATTGATACTTTCTTTTTTTGTTGATAGGATTTAAAGAAGATGTTTCTTATTGCTAATAACACCTTTTAAAATGAATATTTTCTCATTATTTAAAAAGAAAGAAATAAAGACAGTTCAAGTGACTCCTAATTGTTTGGTGTCTAATTTTTGGCCTAGTGATGATTATACTTCACTTTGGCTGTATCAATTTTTTGAACACCATAACTTTTTTGATAAGCAAGCTACGTTTCATTTTTTTTCTGTTTTTGGAGAGAAACCTATGCTAAAGAATGAAAATATAAATATCTTTTTTACCGGTGAGAACGTGCAGTATAAAGCCTTTGAAAAATACAAGGACAATGCCTTGTCAATTGCCGACCTGTCGCTTGGATTTGATCGTATTGAAAACTCAAAATATGTACGATTTCCCATTTGGATTACTTACTTATTTCCTCCTGACTCCAATTTCGAAACAATTGATGCAATTGTGAAAAAATACAATTATTCAAATGCCGTTCTTAATAGGCCTACTAAATTTTCTATGATAGCAAGTCATGATAAGCGAGGTAAAAAGCGCAGGAAGATTGTACAGTTTTTAAAAGAAAATTTTGGAACAGTAGAATGTGCAGGAAAATTTCTGAATAATACCAATAGATTGAAGGTTGATTATCAGGATAATAAATTGGCCTATTTAAAAGATGTAATATTTAATGTTTGTCCTGAGAACTCGAATGCTAAAGGATATACTACAGAGAAAATATTTGAAGCTATTCAATGTGGGTGTATTCCAATTTATTGGGGGGATGAAAATCATCCGGAACCAACGATTCTCAATCAGGATGCAATATTGTTTTATCAGGAAAACTCATCAAACGAGGTGCTAAAGAACAAATTACATGAATTCATGAGCACTAAAAATATTGATTTGATTCCTCGATTTAAAGAACATGCAGCGGAAGAAATATGGAAAATGATTTGTGAACTAAAAGAAAAAGTGGAACTGCTAGTGGTAGCTAAACAGCAATTACCGTAAAAGTTTATAATTGCGAAAATCAAATAAACGTATTCCAGTCTTTTTTTCAAAGTAATAAAGTAGTCTTTTCTTAAATGACAGTTTTTTCTTCGAAATATCAAGTTCAATATCCCAATTCTTTTCAGAAATTCGTTTTTGAATGACAAGGGGATGAGTTCCAGAAAATTTAATAAGACTATCAAAATCATTGAAATCAAAGTAATCAGGTAGGTCTAAATAAGGTTTTATCTGTTCGTCAGTATTCCAAAGCAACCATAGGTTTTTGCTTTTCTTCATCATCTGTTCAGGACTCTTCACCCATCCATAATGATAAATATAAGCATCTATTAGTTTTACATTCAGTTTTGTGTTACCCACCCTAAAACCCTGTGCATCCTTAAAAGAATGAATGGATTTATCGTTTCTTATTACTCGAACTTCCCGATGATACCATTTTCTACTATCACCCACATAATCGTAAGTGCCATAAAAGTGAACATACTTAAATAATAAACCCTGAACTTTTAGATTGTCCTTATGTTGTTCAAATCCTTTTCTGATGGCCGGATAATATTTTTCGTGAATGACTTCATCGCCTTGAATATAAACTGCCCACGTACTAGCAGGATCAATCAAAGCAAATGCCTTGTCAGTTTCAACAGCCAATAATTGCCCTCCACTGCGTAAGTTTTTATCCCAAATAGAATGATGAATCTTTATTTTCGCATCGTTAATTCCTTGTATAAGATCAACGGTGTTATCTTCACTATCACCTATCAATACAATCATCTCATCTACCAAAGGCAACACAGACTGAATAGCTTCTACAATTGGATATCCATTTATTATTGCATTCTTGATGATTGTAAAGCCAGAAACCTTCATAAATAATTTATTTGAATACTTGCAAAAGAAAGGAATAATGCTATTCAAGTTGCACAGGAATCAAAAGAGAGGTAATTTCTGTAATATGACAGAATTAAATTATT
>CANCKV010000360.1 GCA_947378615.1 Chitinophagaceae bacterium
TTGGCCAGAAACAGCTTTGAGTTTACCCACTTTTCAAGATCAGATTACCACAAGCAATTATTATCAACCGGTTTTTGCCTTTCTGCAAAGACATCCTCAAGTTACTATTCTTTCTGGCATAGAGACCTTTAAGAAATATGGCACTAACATAGGCACATCAACTAGTCATAGGAGTGAAGATGGCAGCTATTATGATGCCTTCAATTCTGCTATATTCATCAATGCAAACAAGCCATTGCAACTGTATAATAAGAGTAAGCTTGTTCCGGGTGTGGAGAGCATGCCAACATTCTTAAATTTCATGGGTCCTATATTTGAGAAATTCGGAGGTACTACGGGTGGCTACGGTCGAAACGATAGCAGCATGGTCTTTTCAAATTCAGGTAATCCTTACATGCCTGCACCTGTTATTTGTTACGAGAGTATTTATGGAGAATATGTATCTAGCTATGTAAAAAGAGGCGCGAATATGATTGCAATCATCACGAATGATGGATGGTGGGGCAATACACCTGGTCATCAGCAGCACTTGCAATACGCACGTCTGCGTGCCATTGAAACTAGAAGATGGATAGCCCGTAGTGCGAATACAGGTATCAGTGCTGTGATTGATGACTATGGAAACATTCAGGCATCACAACCGTGGGATAGGGCAGCTGTGATTAAATATCCTTTACCGCATACCTCCCGCCTCACTTTTTATGTACAGTATGGTGATTTTCTATATAAAATGGCAGGATTTGTAGCCTTACTGATGTTGAGTTGGCATTGTTTGATGCTTATTAAGAGGAAGTTGTTCCAATCGAAGTAGTTACAATTGAATTTGGTGTGTATCATTCCTATTTTAAGTTTTGTAGGCACTATTTCATAGTTTTCTTGTACCGTTTTTTGGGTTTTCAATACCGTATTTTTGTTAGATTGTACCGTTTTAGAGGCTGAAAATACCATTTTAGAGGTGTGTTGTACCTGTTTCGAGGCTGATTGTACCATAATTTGAGTTGATTTACGTAAATCAGTCTTTAAAATGGTCAAGACTACTAAAGAAACGGTACAATGTATGGGTAAAATGGTCAAATCTTAGTCTAAACGGGTACAATACATGGCTAAAACGGTACAAAGTGGGTCAAAAGTGGACAAGCAGTGTCTAAAATGGTACAATGTGAGTCTATAATGGTACAAGTTACAACTATTACAGTACAAATAATTTCATTTACGGTACAAGTCAGGTGTAAAATGGTATTAGGTGGGAGTATAACGACAAAAAAATCCTCCCTATTGTACTCAATAAGGAGGACTTGAATATTTTATGCTTTAGGAAGTATGGTAAATTGAGCGGGTAGCGTAGCAGATGAATTGGCAATGCAAACCCTACTATAGCCACTGACTACAATCCATTTTCCACCTGCGGCAATATCGATTGGCGTTCCTTCCATCGTTTTCCCTTTAAAGATTTGGATTGCATTTGTGCCATTATTTTCAATGACACTATTGATGACTAGTTTCATATTCATTTTTGATTGTCCAAAGGCAATTTTTATTTTTCTCACTTTTACAGCCTTCGTTGCTGTTACTGTAGTGATTCCATATTCGCCTAATGTTTTCCAATTATCAGGATAGGTTTTCTTCAAATAGGCCACTGTAGAACGGAGATGAGCAGCAACGGGTTTAAAGGTATTATTCCTGTTTTGCGAAGCAAACTGAGAATGAAACCTTGCAGTGATCTGTTGACCACGTAAAGTCTTCGCAGCTACACAATTAGTAGCATCAGTGGTGAGACTAATAAAGTTTGAGGTAAGAAAAGTGGCTAAAGGACTGATAGCAGGCATCACGTAAGAGTCATTTTTTGTTTTTATATCTGTAAATAATTTTATCCATTCTTCATCCGTTGTAGGATAAATCATTCTCCCAGAGTCAGTAATTGTTGCACCCCAATCGCCAATAGATTTAAAGTTAGGATCAAACAACGTTTTTAAATTTTGACAAGCACCTGTTGTATGCTTGATAATGATTTTCATGATTGCCTTTTCTTGTTGGCGAAAATTTTGACTATCCTTATCCAATTCCTTAAAGGAGTTGTCAAAAACAATCGCCTTAGCGCCCGTAATCGTGTCGGCGGCGAGGTCGATACCCTTACTGACAAACATGGCAACTAATGGACCACCTGCTCCATCACTATCTACCTTAGCTTTGATGGTAGATAATAGGTTAATTTCTTTGGTAAAACTTGAAGGTACTTCTGCACTAGGCATAACAAATCGTTTAAAGATGATATTAATTATTTTTTTTAACAGAGCAAAAGTATCAGAGGGCAGTCATAAGGGTATTACATAATTCACTAAAGGATTTGTAGGATTCTCACATTTCGATTTTTTTTAAATAAATAGGAAAGATTGTTTGGAAGTAGGGTGAGGATATTGACTGTTTTAAGGAGAATAATAAAACGACAACTATTTTTAAATTAGTGGCGAATTATTTAAGGTCTGACCTATATTTTTTACATGTTTAGGAACAATATCTAAAAGAAAGACAATCCGATTGAGAAGACTTCCTGCATGTAATAAATAGTTTGTAGTTTTTTGTGGGGGATTGAAGGGGGCTGAAAGAATTAGATTATTAACGAAAAGTCCATGACAGGAGTCATGAACTAGAACCATGATTTTCGAGAAGTATTATTAGTTAGAGTATTCATGAAATAGTGGGGGCTGACACTCGGTCAGTATGCTTTACTTAACGACATGTATATAATGTATTAATAAGGCTAAAAGAAAGCCTATAAAGTAGGAGGGGAGTAGCTTTTTTTCGGAGTGTGGTCATAATTCTATTTTAGAATTTAAAATAAATTATAAATAGTCATGAATAATTTAAGAAAGACCTGAAAGGACGGTATATAAAAGCAAAGGGTAAAACCTTTTTAAAATTGGGATACATAATTTAAAAAAGGACTTTCACCCATTTCTACAATAATAGTCCTTTCAGGATAGTCATCATATTAAATTGCTACGAATTGGAAAATCTTGCAATTCAAATCTTTTTAAATAAACCTAATATTTGAAAGTATCCTAAAGGTTTCTCATGGTAGGCATAAGTGAAACTTCTGAATAAATTGTATCTTTCTTTTACCAATAATTATATGATTAATAATTTTGTATTAAACATTTGTGCATCTTTACAACGTTGAAAGGAAATATCTATGGAGAATTTATCTGAAAATATTTCCTGCCCACAAATTTTAATTTTCACTTTATAACTTTGAAACTCCTAAAATAATAGATTTAAGAAATTATGTTTGAACAGACCTTTAAGAATATTGACGACATCCTTTATAAAGACGCAGGTGCTGATAGCGAATTGGATTATATAGAACAAACTTCCTGGATTTTATTTCTTAGATACCTCGATAACCTCGAAAGCGAAAAGGCCGACGAAGCCGCCTTGCAAGGAAAAGACTATACCTACATATTGGATGAACAATTCCGTTGGCCAATTTGGGCAATGCCTAAAACTGAAGATGGTAAAGTGGACCATCACAAAACAAAGACTGGAACTGACTTAGTGCAGTTTGTAGATTATCAACTTTTTCCTTATTTGGCAGGGTTTAAACTTCGAGCGGTTGACAATCCTAAATCAATAGAATATAAGATAGGGGAGATTTTTAGTGAACTGAATAATAAGGTAAAGAGTGGCTACAATCTGCGTGAGATAATTGAGATGACGGACGAACTACCCTTTGGCAGCAGCACAGACAAACATGAATTGAGCCACTTGTATGAATCGAAAATCAAGAACATGGGTAATGCTGGACGCAATGGCGGACAGTATTACACGCCACGACCTTTGATTAGGGCAATGATTGAAGTGATTAACCCACAAATTGGCGAGAAGATTTATGATGCGGCTTGTGGTAGTGCGGGGTTCTTATGCGAAGCTTATTCTTATCTATACGAACGGATGGAGAAAACCACTACTAACCTAAAAACCTTACAAGAAAACACTTTTTATGGTAAGGAGAAAAAGAATCTGGCTTATATCATTGGGGTGATGAATATGATTTTGCATGGTATTGAAGCCCCAAATATCATTCACACCAATACGCTTACAGAAAACATAAGAGATATACAGGAAAAAGACCGTTACCATGTAATATTGGCTAACCCTCCTTTTGGTGGTAAGGAACGCCCTGAAGTGCAACAGAATTTTGACATTAAAACGAGTGAAACAGCAAGTCTTTTCTTGCAGCATTTTATTAAAAGCCTGAAGGCAGGTGGCAGGGCTGCGATAGTGATTAAGAACACTTTTTTGAGTAATACCGATAATGCCTCAATTGCCTTGCGCAAACATCTGTTGGAGAGTTGTAACCTGCACACGGTGCTCGATATGCCTGGCGGAACGTTTTTGGGAGCGGGTGTAAAGACGGTGGTGTTGTTTTTTACAAAGGGCGAACCTACCCAAAATATATGGTACTATCAGTT
>CANCKV010000361.1 GCA_947378615.1 Chitinophagaceae bacterium
ATGCCTACAGGAAATTGGCCTCATTCAAAAAATTTCTTTATTCCTATTGCCAATCGTAGTAAAATTGGTGCAAAATCAATTTTCGATCTTGCTGCCGTGGTTCGAGTCTTCACGAAACACCTATCATGACTCTTTCATTACCAATTAATTCAAGGTTCGTGACGACTCTAACCTTGGCGGAGAAACCTTAAATCCTAGTGTTTCTACTTCATGACTTCTTATCAGAAAGGCTTTCTTAATACTACGAAGTAGCATTACTATGTGACCTACTTTTCAATAAAATATAAAAAAACTATGTGGTTTCTATGTGGCTATGTTCCTATATGATAGACTTTTCTCTTTTCTAAAAGTTATATAAATAGGAAACATGAGCCCCCTTGTTTATTACTTTGTGAATAGCATTGTGTTCCTTGTGGCAAAATCTCCTGAACTGTAACAAAAAATATTAACCATTAATCTTATAAAAATAATTCATTCTTAGTCACATCGCTTGTCTGCATAGAAAAAACATTATTCACTAATTCATTACCAATTCTTTCAAGATTCTTGACTGCACGAACCTTTATATAAAATACTAGACTAGTAAAAAGACTAAAATTTCCAAATAAATCTGTTACTTTGAAAATCTTTTTTAAGATATTTATATTAAATAGACATGATAAATGAAACAGGTGTTGACGGAATCTATGTAGTACATGGTATAACAGGTTATGAATCAAGAGAGGCGATGCTTGAGAATGTTTTAAAAAAACAATATGGCTTATCCTATGAATTGGTCACAGAATATCATGATTCTTTAGTAAATGAGAATCTAATTAAGAACTACTTTAATCAGGAGGCACGGGAATCTTTACATAGAGGTGCCTTATATTGTACTTTAGTACATATTCTTATCTACGAAAAGATCATCCAAAACAACAATAGATTCGCATTGATCTTCGAAAATGATGTCTGCTTTATTGGAACAGACTTTCTTGAAAAAATAAAATTAGTAGTAGAAGAAGCAAAAAAATTGGAAGAAGGATTTATCATTTCCATAGAAAATACAACATTAGAATTCCCTTCATGGAAAATCGTCAAGAAAGGGAAATACTTATACGAAGCATTATCAGGTCGTTGTGCAGGTGCCTATTTGATTGACAAAAAGGGGGCTGAAATTATGCTAAATGATGCAACAACTGTAAAATGCTGTAACGTGATAGATTGGTGGCATAACGATATGATCAATAGAAAAATCATACGTATGTATTGGGCACATCCACCTTTAACAGAACAGGGTTCGTTTAATGGCAAACTAAATTCATCTATTTCAATGCGCAACATTGGGTTAAAAAGAAGAATTAAATGGTTGGCTCAAAAATATTATAAAATGTATATTTTAAGGATATTTCGATAATTAAACCTCTCTAGTTATTTGGTTTAGCATAATTTTCATTAAATTTTTAATTGCTACATGTATTATTTCGTATATTTTTTACTTTACCTTTTTTCATTACTACCGTGGTTTATCATTTACGGTATCAGTGATTTTCTATACATCATCATTTATCGCCTATTTGGCTACCGTAAAAAAGTAGTGATGAGCAATTTAAAAACTGCTTTCCCAGAAAGATCAGAAAGTGAAAGAATCAAGATTGCAAATGAAATGTATCATCAATTGATTGATACTTTTCTTGAAACAATCAAGCTGATTTCCATTTCGAAAGAAGAATTAAACAAACGGTTCGTTTGCAATTACGAAGTTGTCAATGACTTATTCGAAAGTGGACAAAATGTACAATTGCATGGTGGTCACTTTTTCAATTGGGAATATGTCAATCTTGCTTACTGTGCTAACTTGAACTATCCATTCATCGGAGTTTATCAACCCATGTCTAGTAAAGTTATGGACAAGATAATGTATAAGATGAGGGCTAAGTTTGGTACGCACCTTATACCAGTTAATAATTTCAATAGAGGATTTGTCAAGCTCTCCCGAGGGCGTTATGTGCTGACACTAGGAGGTGATCAAAATTCAATTGACATGCTTAATTCCTATTGGATTCCATTTTTTGGGAAGATGGCTCCCTTTGTTACAGGTCCCGAAAGGATGTCGGTTGCAAAAAATACAGCTATCGTTTTCTCCACCACTTATAGGATTAAAAGAGGGTATTATCGTTCAGAATTGAGTCTTTATACTACTGACCCCAAAACATTACCTAAAGGAGAAATTACGATTGCCTTCCGAAACTTCCTAGAAGATCAAATTCGGCAACGCCCTTCCAATTATTTGTGGACTCATAAACGTTGGAAACGTAAATATGATGCAGAAATGTATAAGGATATTACATTAGAGCAAATTACTCCAAAAGAATAATGACACTTTTTACTCGGTAATATTCTGTTTATTAAATTTCTTTTATACTGTCTGAATTTAATTACTGTACTTTTACGAAAATTTCAAGTATTGTATTTTAAATAATAAGAAGATGAACAATAATCAAAAGTTTTGGAGTGGGCTAATAATAGGCGCAGCTGCAGGCGCTGCAATCGCTCTACTTTTAAATACCGAAAAAGGAAAAGAAGTAATAGCAGATGCAAAAGATACTGCCGAAAAGTTGGGGAATGACCTGAAATCGAAATTAGAAAAGCTTGATACTGAATTGAAATCATTGGTGGAAAAAGGCAAGGAGATTGCAGAAGAATTGGAAAACAAGGTTGCAGAAACAATCGTGTAATGAGTGATGAGTTATGAGTGATAAGTAGTAGGTAATAGGTAGTAAGTAACAGAAGATTCAAATGATGACAACCTATAACTTAATACCTACAAACTACCTATAACTTAATACCTACAAACTAATATTTACAACTTAATACCTACTACTTAATACATTTTTAGATGATGAAACAAGAAGAAGAATCGTTCTTTGCCGAAACAAGAAATCAACTTGAAGATTATATTCAGGATAGATTATTATTGATAAAGTTGCAGACAGCAGAAAAGACAGCTCGCCTTGCAGGCATATTAAGTGCTTTATTAGTGATAGCCCTTCTAAGCTTTTTTGTGTTACTTTTTATAAGCATTATGGGAGGCTACTTTTTTGCAAGTCTTACCGGAAGTCTTTATTTAGGTTTCGGTATCATTGCTGCATTTTATCTCGTTTTATTATTAGTAATCATTCAAAATCGAAAGAAGCTGATTGAATCAAAAGTAAGTAATACTATCATCAAGACATTTTTTGAAAAAGAGGAGGAAACTGAATTATGAAATCTAACACTTTTAACCTCGAGTTGTCGAGTATTGAGGATACACAAAAAGCAATTCAACTCGTAAAGAAAAGAATAAAACTTAAAGAACAACTTTTAGAAGAACGTATTCAACGATTGCCTCAAGAAACACTGAAAGCGGGTGTCGGCATGATAATTCCTGCCTTTATTAATTCTAAAATATCTGGTAGAACTTGGAATATTATTATTGATGCAATCAAACTTTTGTCTCCGTTCTCAAACGATAAGACTTCATTATTTAAAGATGTAATCAAACAGGTGGGTGTGATAGGATTATTTAAAACAATAATCAACTTTTTAACCAAGAAACAAACTGACATCCCCTAGCATATCTCAATCAACTAATTGCACTCAGCCTATTTATTGCCTCTGCAGGAATACTTGCTTTCTTTTTATTTTTATAATCAAAACACATCATTCCTGTCTTTGCTTTTCCTGCTAAGACAGTAGTATCATTTTCCATTAATTCAATTAAATAAAATAAATCGAATCCCAATCTATCAAATCCATTTGCAGCTACAGAGATTCGCACAGTATCTCCATACGCTAACTCCTTTTTATACTCGATCGCCACATCACACATAATGAGTCCAACGCCTTCTACATCTAATTCTGAATACCCATGATGATTTAAAAATTGCAATCTCGCCTCATGAATTAAGGACAGAAATGAATCATTTCCAACATGTCCTCCATAGTTCACATCAGATATCCGTATCGCAATTGTTGTTGAAAAATTAAATAGCTCAGGGAGATTTACTTTAATGCGTTCCATTTATAAATAATAATTATTAATTGATAATATTTAAATGTTAGTAATTCATAGCACTAAACAGCTATCTAACTATCTATAACTTTAACCTAAACAGGCACAAAGTAATAAGATTTTTGTCAGTAATACTTTCCAAAATTATGTCATGCTGCCTAACATCGAATTGAATGGTACAATTGAAGTGTCCAAACCTTTTTGACTAGTAGAAACTTGAACTTTATTAAGTTGGTATAAATTCTAAAAGCTTATCTTATATAAGATATCGGGAAAGAAACCTATTTGATAAATAGTTCCCACTGCTTGCCGAGCTGCATTATAATTTTGCATAAAAACATTTTTCTGATTAGTAACGTTTTGGAGATCTAAATAGATTGTTTGACTAACTCGATGTTTACTACTATTGAATCTGAAACCATATTT
>CANCKV010000362.1 GCA_947378615.1 Chitinophagaceae bacterium
GAATGATTGGTTTTTTGCAAAAGATCACATCACCCTCCATTACATCGGATTGGATAATGCTACAATTCGTTTAAATAGAAAAGATACTACATGGAATTACCAATTTCTATTAGATTACTTTAACACTCCTTCTAGCAATAAAAGTAGCAGCAACAATGTTTCATTTGATTTTAAAGAAATCAATTTAAATAATATCAAATTTAGCAGCACTGATAAATGGGTGGGAGAAGATATGATTTATAGTATTGGAAAAATGAATGCGCTGATTGATAAAACTGATTTGCAAAAACAATTCATTGCAATTGATAAAATAAAACTAGACGACCCCACTTTCTTTAGAAGCGAATATGAAGGGAAAAAACCAGTAAATTATTCTACCGAAAAAAATATACAGAAGACTGTAGAAAAAGAGACATCAAACAATTGGTCCATTTCACTCAATACACTTTCTATTAAAAATGGAACGTTTCAAGATGAAATCGAAACCAGCCGATTACCCTACAATGATCATTTTGATGGACAACACCTTTTATTCAGCGCTATAAATGGAGAAATAAAAAACCTATCAATAAAAGACAACAAAGCCATCGCAACAATTTCATTATCTACCAAAGAAAGAAGTGGATTGGAAGTTAAAAAAATAGAAGCCTCCATGCTTTTTACTCCAGAAATCATGGAATTTAAAAACCTTGATTTAACAACCAATAGAAGCCATTTAACGAATTATTATTCGATGCGATACAAGTCCTTTAATGACGATATGAATGATTTCATGAGCAATGTTTCACTTGAAGGACATTTTAAAAACAGTAGCATAAGTACAGATGATATCGCCATTTTTGCACCGGAAATAAAATCATGGAATAAAGTTTTTCAGTTAAATGGAAATGCGAAGGGAACAATTGAAGATCTTGTGGCTAAGGACTTAAATATAAAAACAGGCACTTCGGTTATTACTGGAAAAATGAATTTAAAAGGATTGTCGGATATCAATACTGCTTTTGTAGATTTCACTACTGAGCAATCTTGTACAAATTACAATGATCTTACATCTATTATCCCTTCCATAAAATCAATCGATCAACCAAATCTTAAAAAACTAGGAAATATTTATTTTAAAGGAAAATTTACTGGATTTATCAACGACTTTTTTGCAGATGGCACCATCCAATCTAACCTTGGCTCTATCAATACCAATGTAAACTTTAAATTTCCTGAAAATCAAACGCCTTTATACACTGGTACTATTTCAACTACTAATTTTAAATTAGGGGAATTTATAAATAATAACCAGATTGGAAAAGTAGCCCTAAACGGAAAAATTGAAGGAAAGGGATTTACATTAAAAGATCTAAAATCAAACTTTACTGGAGATATAAAACAATTTGAATTTAAAGGATACAATTACCAAAATATCTATGTGAAGGGTGATTTCCAAGATTATAAATTCAATGGACAAGCCAGCATTAAGGATCCTAATTTGGAAATAAAAAACCTTCAGGGCACATTAAGTTTATTGAAAAATGACATATCATTTAATCTCACTGCAAATCTTCAACATGCTAATCTTAAAAATATAAAATTAAGCAAAGACGACCTCTCTCTCTCTGGCCTTTTTAGTCTGAATTTTACAGGAAATAATATTGACAACTTTTTAGGCGATGCAAGAATTTATAATGCAGCACTCTACAACAAAACCAATCAGCTTTCTTTCGATTCTCTTAGATTGAGTTCTACACTAATAGGGCATAAAAAATATTTATCCTTACAAACGAATGAAGTAGAAGCCTCTGTAGCAGGGAATTTTAAAATCATTGAATTGCCCGATGCATTTAAAGTGTTTTTAAATAGGTACTACCCTGCTTATATTAAAGCGCCTACATATCAATTAAGCAACCAGGATTTTTATTTTAATATTCAAACAAAAGACATAGAAGAATATATCAAACTCATTGACCACCGACTGAGCGGCTTCAATAACACTTCTATTAGCGGGAACCTGAACCTAGCTTCCTCTCAATTAAATATACAAGGAGAAATCCCTAGTTTTGGGTACAATGAAAAACTATTCAACAATACACAATTAAACGCTACAGGAAATAGAGATACATTAATGACAAATATTAAAGTTGGAGAGATTCATTTATCTGATAGCCTGTTATTCCCAGACACTAAACTTTCTATCATATCCAACAACAACGTCTCAGATATCCATCTTAAAACAAGCGCCACCTCAACTTTTAATGATGCAGATTTAAATGCAAGCATTGAAACCCTTGCAGATGGAGTTAAAATTCACTTTTTCCCCTCCTCCTTTATCGTAAATGACAAAAAATGGTTGCTAGAAAAAGATGGAGAACTTTCTATTAGAGAAAATTTAATTGACGCCAATCAAATAAACTTTTCAAATAACAATCAACAAATTTCTATTTATACCGAACACGATATCATTAGCAACCAATCTCAAATTGTTGCCAAAATACACGAAGTTAATTTGGGCGACTTCTTTCCGTTTATTTTAAAAGACCCAAATGTAAAAGGAATCCTAACTGGAACGGCTTTAATTAAAGACCCACTGCATAATTTATCCATTGAGTTTAAAGGAAACGCAGATAGCTTGCAGCTTGAAAACAAATTAGTGGGTAATGTAAATATTGCAGGCAAGGCTAATACACTCACTGGAAACATTGATTATTCTGCCAACACAACCGATACGACCAATATTTTTAGCATTATTGGAAAATACAATTTCAAAGACTCAACCGACACTCAACTTGATGCCAATTTAATGGCAGAAAAAATACACTTGTCAATCTTAGAACCCTACCTTGGCGATGTTTTCAGCAATATCGATGGAATTGCCACATCCAATTTAAAATTATCCGGAAGTCCGAATCATCAATATTTAACTGGCGAGGCGTTCATTAAAGAAAGTGCTTTTAAAGTAGCATATACACAATGCCGATACTTTATTCAAAATAAAACCATTGCATTTAGAAAAGATGAAATAGATTTTGGACTCATTAAACTCAGGGATTCACTTAACAATACCGCAACCCTTAGTGGAAAAATTCATCACAAATTTTTTCGCGACTTCTCATTTGAAAATGTAAAACTGGAAACGGCGAAGTTGGCTTTATTAAATACTACTAAAAACGACAACTCCGATTTTTATGGAAATATAATAGGGAAAGCAGATATGAGTATCAATGGCCCTATCAGTAATCTTCAGATGAATATCAACGGAGAACCAAGCATTTTAGATTCTAGCCATATTTATTTGTCGACTTCAGAAGGCAAGGAAAGCAATAAAATAGACTATATAGACTTTGTTCAGTTTGGGTCTCAGATGGAAGCGTCTAAACTCAATGAAAATACCAATTTAGTTGTAAACTTAAATATCAAAGCCAATCCTTCTTGCAAAGTAGATGTTATACTCGATGAAGAAACAGGTGACATTATTAAAGGACAAGGAACAGGATTAATCAATATTAAAGTAGGAAATATTGAGCCCCTATCTATAAGAGGGAATTACATCATCACAAAAGGAGAATACAATTTTAATTTTCAAACCTTTTTACAAAAACCATTTACATTAAATAGAGGAATGATCACTTGGAATGGAGATCCCTATCAAGCAACCATTGACATAGATGCAGAATACCTTGCAAAAAATGTAGACATCAGCACTCTATCATCAAGTGTTGGATTTAAACAAAAAGAAGATGTAAAGATCATCTCCCATTTAACAGGAGTCCTTCAAAGCCCCTTAGTGAAATTCGATTTCGAATTGCCAGAAAAAAGCGATGCAAAAAGAGATGATATCATAGTAAAAAGATTGGCAGACTTTAAGAACGATGACAACGAAATGAATAAGCAAGTAGCTAGCCTACTACTTTTCAACACATTCATTATTGGCAATCAGAATTTTTTATCTCAAGGCAATGCAAGCACTCTTATCACCAATACAATTGGAGGAGTAGTAAGCAACTTGTTAACCAACTTTTTTAATAAAGAACTAGAAAAAGCAACGAAAGGAATACTAACTACCTATATCGATATCAATCCAACATTAGACATACAAAAAAGCGCTTCCCAATTACAAGCGAATGTAAGAGCAGGGTTAAAAATATTATTTAGCAACCGTTTGGTATTGCTTGTAGGAGGAAACCTTGATTACAATAACCCTACCTATAGTCAACAATTAGAAAAGAAAGGATTACTCACTCCAGATATTAATATAGAATGGCTAATCAATAAAGATGGATCTTTAAGGGTTGTAGGATTCAATAGAAGCAGTATCGACTTTACACTTAATCAAAGAAACCGATCAGGTGTGCAGCTGTCATTTAGAAAAGACGTAAATAAAATATCAGATATTTTTAAAAGCAGAAAAAAATTAAATTTAGAGAACGCAAAAAAT
>CANCKV010000363.1 GCA_947378615.1 Chitinophagaceae bacterium
ATGTATGGGTTGTTTCATGACTCACTATGTTGATATTTGTAAACGGGGGCATTGATAGGATACATAAGAAACAGATAAAAGATGTATTCACTAGTTCAGCAATTTTCATACAAAAGCCTAAAATTCAACTAATTCATGCGATATTTGAACTAAAATAGATGGCTTTTTCCACCATTAATATCAAAAACCTATATTTGTGATGGAATTTGTCAACAATACATCAAAAGGTATGTTTGTTGCTTTTTGTCAACATTAATAATCTAAAACATAACCTAAAATATATAACCCATCATTAATCACTAAACTTTTCAGAATTTATCAACAAATTTCCTAGTTTCACACTAATAATTTGTGTTGAATGATACCCCACTGTCGCATGTCAACCTACTTTTCTCTTACTACAATCTTCGGTGCTGTAACATCGCCTTTTTCGTTTGGTCTTCGCCACTAATATCAAACAAAATATAACCAAATGATAGTCTTGTATTTCAACGCATTACGGGCATACAATAGTAGCGAGTTCATGCAATGACCCGATATCGAGCGCAGTAGTGAGAAGAATTATTAATCACAACTTCTCAACCAAATCATTGATATCACTATTTGCATCCTTTTGTTTGCGTTTCATCGTTTCTAAAACTATATCAAGAAGACCAGCTTATTGTGAAGTATTGAGTTTTTCAATGAAAATTTTATAAACTTTAACATGGCTAGTGGGCAAACTTATAACCTTCGAATTCATGTGCTAGTGGTGAAATCAAAAATAATTTCTGCTTCTTTTACATAGCGTTCTGATTACTCTTTTTAGTAATCTTTGTAATTCTTGAATTATAATCTGAACCCTTTCAAACCAAAATTCTCAATCCCCCCTACTTCCCATTTTATCCCACCAATCTCTTAAAGCTCATATTCGTATCTTTTTTATCATGAGGTATAAGAATATACTTCCAAAACTTTTCACCTCTTTGCATGTTTGTTTCTGTAGCGTTAAGTTATTTTTAATAAGCACTAAAGAAAAAGGGCTATTTGTAAAACCTTGATTGCAATTTTCTTTTTGTTATTATCTAATGACTTAACAGTTAGATTGTAAAATACAGTAATAAACCTATGAATTAAGTTGCTTACAAATAGTCATTAAAATTGAAACAAGCAAGATAGTGGGAGTTGATAACTCCTTTAACATACTCTTAACGACTAAGGAGTTATATTTGTCTCTCATTACTCAAAGAGTAAAGGAAATGGCATGTGGCTTGTCCACTCAATCGCATTGCCTTAAGTTGCGTTCCTCACTTACGAAGTGGGGCTTTTTTTTTGCCTTCTACTTTCTATCTCTGTATTCATTTAAATGCTTTCGAAACTGTCCTATATTGAAATCATCTATACAATAAGAGGTAACTAAAAGTAAGTCTGGGTTAAGTTCCCTTAAAATAATTAGAAATTTCTTTGATTGCACCCAATAAAAATATTGTGTTTGCCCTTCATTATTGATTCTTTCAAAATAGGATACTAAGTGGCTTTGCCAATTATCTAAAATTGGTTTAATCCAATGAATTCTATTGGCTCTATCTCTGTCATACTGTCTTTTGTGTGTGTAATCACTTTTTCTTGTTATTACATGTACAAAGCCTTCATACTTTCCCTTGAAAAGGGGATGCCGAGAAATGTTTGTATTGAATATAACTTTTTTCCCTCTATGTATTAGTGGAGCTTTATCAAAATCGTTAAGAAAATGACCGTACATGATGTATAGCTGTTCTTTTGATGGAGCATCAAAATCAAGGTCATCTTCATCAAATAATATTTCTAAATCCTCTAATTGCATATTATATGGATTGATTAGGATGATGGTCGAAAATATTGAATTTTGATTGCGAAGGCTTTGTGCCTATATCTAAGTTACATCCTGATTTTTGTTCTATATATTTTACTAACTCAACCTTTGCTTTATTGGCATTACCAACCTTATCTAAGCCCCTTGCCTTAAAAGTTATTGCACCAATAAAGAGGTCAGTTAATTGTAGTAAGATATTCTCATCGGAATGTATATGCTGAAACTCCTTAAAAGGAGATTTGTCATTGTATTTATTTTGCAGTATTTCATCTATTTTCTTTAGCCTTTCCTTACCACGAGTGTCTTTGATATCTAAGAAAACCTTGTATTCATTGGAAGGTGGATTGGTAGCTGACTGTAGTAAGAGATAAATGAGCTTATAATAAAAACTATCATGGTCACCCTGATTAAATTGTTTGTGGTCTAATTGATTTTTGTACTTAACCAAAATGCAGCGAAAATCAATATCAGATTCAAAAAAACAATCTACTAATGCTTTGTATAACGGCAGACGTGAAGAAGAAATACTATTCCACTTTATTTCAGTTGGATTTTTAAAGTTTAGCTTTATTGATTTTATTTTTTCTTTAATAGTAGTGTAATACGCTGTATTTATTTTTGTATAGCCAATACACATAACAGGCATTCCATCATTTTCGAGATGGCAACTTTCATCAATATATAAACTGTACATCTATTCTAAATTTATTCCCAATGTTCTAAAAAATTCTTACTTGCTTCGTTAAGTTTTAAATCAACTTGGATTGTTAGAGAAATAACTTGTGAGTTGATTTAGTTTTTTACTTCTTAGTAGTTCTATAATATTTGCAACGACCCAGAAAAAATTGTTGATGCCAAGACAATATCTATATTGTTCCAAATATTACGTTTGAAGTGTAGCTGAAAGAATGGATTGAAGTTGACAAACCCACAAAAAGCGATGATTACCCCTAACCATTTGGTTGATTTATACGTTGAATAACCTATTACACTAAAACCTATCATTGCTACCGTTTTGGTTATCTGATAGTAGCTATAAGGCATCTTTAATAAACACACAAGAAAGAGGACTATTAGGAAAACCTTAATTGCTATTTTCATTTTAAACCATTTAATAAATTAACTGATAGTGTGCAAAGTACATTATTAATCTTATGAATAGAATATTGACGAAAGTTATAAGACAGAACCTTTAGTCTTGGTAAGAATTTTTGTTTATTTAATTATCTAAATTTCTTCTATAAATAAAATATTAAGATATGAATACAATTACATCTCCAATTGGTTTTGATAGTATTGAATCGATGAATAAATGGATTGCCGATTTTGAAAATTAAGCAATATCTGTATGTAAAAAATTTAATGATTTAGACCCCTGGGATAACAGAACAGTAATATCAAAAGACGGTAAAAAGCGAGAAATAGCTATGGTTTCAATGAGTACTTATATATCAGGGTCAAATACAGATTTGGCTATTAAAGAAATATTGAAATTATTTAATGAATTCTAAAGAATTGTAGGTATTTTTATTTTCATTTCAATCTGTTGAAAATAAAAATGACATTGGCTTGTTATTAATATTTTTTAGAACTTCCTCCAAGGTGCCTCCTTTACTTGCATAGCCTACCACAATTTCATCTGCCCATTCTATCATCATCTTGTTTCTTGTTGTTGCGGTTTGCTCGGTTACCCTTTTTGTTTCTTTCCCAAAGGGGGTAAAGTAATGTATATTACTATCATTGCGAAGGTAAAATAATTAGAATATTATAAATTAGCGAGATGAAAGAATTATTTGAAAATGAGAATAATCACAACTTTTCAACCAAATCACTGATATCACTATTTGCATCCTTTTGTTTGCGGTTTAACGTTTCTAAAACTATATCAAGAAGACCTGCTTATAGTGAAGTATCGAGATTTTCAATGAATAGCATGTAATTTTTATCATTCATGAGCAAGTGGGGAATTATACGTTTGAGGATAATCACAACTTCCCACCCAAATCACTGATATCACTATTCGCATCCTTTTGTTTGCGCCCCCACTGGCGCATGACTCTGTCATGTGCCTTTCGTTACTAAACCTATTATATCAAAAATCTAATCCTTTTTTTTTCGGGATTAGTAACAACAACGAACAGGACAGGAGTCCTGCTCGAGTTCCCGATATTCGAGCAGCATCCTACAACTCAATTCATTCATTCGCTAGTGGGGAATCACAACTTCTCAACCAAATCACTGATATCACTATTCGCATCCTTTTGCTTGCGTTTCATTGTTTCTAAAACTATATCAGAATGCCTGCTTATAGTGAAGTATCGAGATTTTCAATGAATAGCATGTAATTTTTATCATTTATGAGCAAGTGGGCATTTACAAGCCTTCTCATTCAAGCGATGTGATGATTATTTGCGTCATCTTAGCATTTTAACATTTGAACTCAAATCAGATGCCTATATTTGTAACTCAAATGCCCCGCTACTATCTCTGTATGGTAGCTTTGCTCCTTATGGGAGCTTTTTTTTTATCATGAAAAGAGTAATATTTTATTTTGACGGATTTAACTTCAATAATGGACTCAAAG
>CANCKV010000364.1 GCA_947378615.1 Chitinophagaceae bacterium
CAATTTAACATAATATAAATTATGGGAAATAATTTACAGCTAAATTAAATAATCAGTTTTATAAAAAGTTGTAATTCAACTAGTCATTCGACTTGATTACAACTTTAGCAAGAATACCTGCTATTAGCATTGAGGCGCCCGCTAATCCAACAACATTAATTGCTTTATCTCCAACTAAACTCAAAATAATTCCTCCAAACAAACCTGCAGCAATTTGGGGAATTGTAATGGTTGCATTAAAAATGCCCATGTAAACACCTGTCTGACGCGCTGGTAGTGATGAAGAAAGAATTGAATATGGTAAAGAAAGAATCGCAGCCCAAGCCATACCAATTCCGGCCATGGAAAAGAATAATAAATTTTTATCAGTGATAAAAACCATTGATAACAGTCCAATACCTCCTGCAATCAAAGAAATCATATAAGTATTCTTACTACCAAATCGAACAGTAAGTTTGGTAAGAAATAAAGAATAAATGGCCGCAAAAACACTGTAAGTAGCGAATATCACTCCAGTCCAGTTTCCTGCTTCATTAAATGCAGCTGACTTAGAATCTTTGGGAAGACAATGCCAAATACTTTGAGCAATCCCTTGTGTGGTATAAACCCACATCATAAAAAGTGAAAACCATGAAAAAAATTGAGTAATAGACAATTGCCACATTGTGGATGGTATGTTTTTTAATAAATCTAAAAAAGACATTTTTGGCGAATTATCCACTTCAAGATTATTATATTTTGCATATTCCTCTGGTGGATATTCTTTTGTTCTAAATGAAGTCCATAAAACAGAGAGTAATAATGCACCACCACCAAAATAAAAAGACCAAATTACAGCTGGAGCTACTTTTTGTCCTGGAGTTGGTTCATTTAATACGCCAAGCCATGTTAGTATATATGGAAGTAATGAACCAACCACAGCGCCTACATTTATTAAAAAACTTTGAATAGCATATCCTTTTTTTCGTTGTTCATCCGAAACCATATCACTTACTAATGCCCTAAACGGTTGCATAGTCACATTAAAAGAAGTATCCATTAATAATAACATGGTGGCTCCAAAAACTAAGGGAGGTAATAATTGCGCAAAATTGCCCGAATTAGGCATGAAAAACATAGCCAATGCAGACACAAGAGAACCGCCCATAATAAATGGAATTCTTCTGCCCAATCTTGTCCAAGTCTTATCACTTGACAATCCTACTATTGGTTGCACAATCAATCCTGCCATCGGTGCGGCTAACCAGAAAAGACTTAAATGATGAGGATCAGCTCCAATTGCTGATAGTATTCGACTTGTATTTGCATTCTGAAGGGAATATCCAATTTGAACACCCATGAATCCAAAACTCATGGTAAAAATTTGTCCAAGAGTCAACAAAGGCTTGGATGAAGAACTAGAAGAATTAATAATCGGTGATGATGATGCCATAACAATCGTTTTATAATTATTGTGTATTTTTTACACGTTGCTAAAATAGTATAAAAAAACATCCGAGAGCCGGATGTTTTCAAAAATATAAAAATCTGTAAATAAATTAATTAAATAACAAATCCATCGTGAAGAATTGCACCTTTCTTAACTACCACAATTCCATCCTTCACACTATATAATGGATGTTCGGTATTTTCAAGATGTTTTCCGCCATTAATTCTTACATCATTGCCAATACGACAGTTTTTGTCAATGATGGCATCTTTAATGTAACAACGCTCCCCTATTCCAATTTTAGGAATTCCTTTACTTACATTTTCCTCCATTACTTCAATGGTCTCATAAAAATCATTACCCATTATGTAGGATGATACAACAGTGGTACCATATCCAATTCTAGCTCGGATACCAACAACACTATGTTCAATTCGGGATGCATTGATAATAGATCCTTCAGCAATAACAGTTTTCTCCAAAGTTGTTCCACTTATTTTTGCAGGTGGCAACATACGTGGCCTTGTGTAAACGATATTGTTATTATCAAATAAATTGAATAAAGGCATATCCTGTGTCAAGGACAGATTGGCTTCAAAAAAAGAATGAATATTTCCGATGTCAGTCCAATAACCTTCATATTGGTAACTTAAAACCTTGAATTCAACAATAGAATTAGGGATAATTTCTTTTCCAAAGTCTGTTGCATTAGGATGTTTGTCTTTGAGAAGACTATTCAAAACTTGCTTATTGAAAATATAAATACCCATTGATGCCAAATAGTTTCTTCCCTTACTTTGCATTTCGGCACCTGTGTCACTAACCCATTCAGAAAGGATATCAGCTTTTGGTTTTTCTATAAAAGAAGTAATTGTATTACTTTCATCCGTTTTTAAGATACCAAATTCCGGAGCATCTCTTTGATCAACAGGAATTGTAGCAATTGAAATGTCTGCACCTTTTTCAACGTGTGTTGCAATCATTTCAGCAAAATCCATTTGATATAATTGATCGCCACTTAAAATTAAAATGTGCTCATATTCTAAATTAGAAATATGCCTTAATGATTGTCTAACAGCGTCGGCAGTTCCTTGAAACCATCCTGGATTATCAGGAGTTTGTTCAGCAGCCAAAATATCAACAAAGCCAGTGCTAAAAGCACTAAAATGGTAGGTGTTTTTGATATGCTTGTTCAAAGAGGCTGAATTGAACTGTGTCAACACAAACATCCTGTTGATAGAACTGTTCATACAGTTGCTGATAGGAATGTCAACCAAACGATACTTTCCAGCGATTGGTACGGCAGGTTTTGAACGTGACGCAGTTAAGGGATATAAACGACTACCCGCACCACCACCAAGAATTACAGCAACGACTGTTTTACTTAAAGAAACCATAAAAAGGGATTATATAATGAATGAAAATTTGTAGTCTTTTATATATAAGTGTGCAATATATTATTAAATGTTATTTAGTGCGCTATTCTTAAAAAATAAAGTAAAATATTCACATTCTAGATATTTATTCTGAAACAAAATACTCATGAAGATTTCTAATATTATTTGTAAATACTATCATACTGAGCAACTACACTTTCCCAACTATGATCTATTTGCATCATGTGTTTTCTCATCCATTCAAGATGCTTTTTCGATTTATAGACTTCCATTCCCCTGTAAATTGAATGTGTGATGTCGCCTATACTTGCATGGGTAAATCGAATACCAAAACCATCTAGATCGCCCATATCTACAACGGTATCCTGCAAGCCGCCTGTACTTCTTACAACAGGTACTGTTCCATAACGCATTGCATACATCTGATTTAATCCACATGGTTCCACTTTACTCGGCATTAACAAAAAATCTGCTGCTGCATATAATTTATGACTCAAAGCCTCGCTATACCCAATGTATGAATTAAAGTATCCTTTATGATGTGCGGTAATATTGTAAATAGCATCTTCTACATGCTTATCTCCACTTCCTAATACCATATAAGTTGCTTTACCTGCCATATAGTGAAGTGCATTCAAGAATACATCTGGCAAAACTTCTGCCGACTTCTCCCCTACCAATCTTCCAATAAAAACAAATAATGGCAATTTCTCATCTAAACTAAACTGCTCACATATTTTTAATTTATTTTTCTTTTTTCCTGCAGTGACTCCTTTCACAGTAAAATTGTTGAAAAGATATGGATCCGTTTCTGGATTCCAGACATCATTATCAATTCCATTCAATATTCCAATACATTTTCCTTTTTCATATTCAAATAAGGACTCTAAACCATTGCTACTATATCGAAGTTCGCGCATATAACTTTCACTAACCGTAGTTACTTTCCAAGCACATTTAATGGCACTTGCTAAGGGATTGATACAATTATTCCAATCTAAGTCCCCCCATTTGTAAATATCGTAAGCAGGTAAAAACTTACTTTTATCCCATCCAATTGTTCCTTGGTATTGTGCATTATGAATAGTCAAAACTGTTTTAATATGAGAAAGCTTGCGGAAATCAAAGCAATTCTTTAACATAAATGGAATTAATCCTGCATGATAATCATGAACATGTATCACATCTGGCTGATGATGCCATGTATTTAGCCAAGTAAGTACAGAAATTTGAAACGCTATAAAACGTTGAGGATCATCCGAATAACCATAAACTTTTTCACGGTCAAGCAAACCTAGAATATCAACAAGATATAAATCGAAACCAAGTTTATTTGTCTTTTCCTTGATAATAGTAAAATCAAAGTGATATTCACCTAATGAAGCGTGGCCTTTATAATCTACAACCCATTCATTCTCAAGTAAAAATTTAGTTCGGTACATTGGCATCACCACCTTCGCATAATGCCCTTCTTTACATTGATATTTTGGTAATGCACCAACTACATCTCCTAAACCACCCACTTTTGCCACTGGATAACATTCCGCAGTAACATGAATTACTTCCATAAATATTTTGTTTAAGTTTAG
>CANCKV010000365.1 GCA_947378615.1 Chitinophagaceae bacterium
ATTCCACTTCAATATATTTTTCAAATATCTTCTCTCCTACTTGATTTTTAATTGCAGAAATCCCCACATCTATCAATCTAAGACCAGAATGTGTCAATAGGATATTATCAAACGCTAATCCACCAAGATTTGATGGTCTTTTCAAATGATGATGTACAAATCCTCTTTGATGCAGTTCTTGAAGTTCATATTCAAATACATCTAACCATAATTCACGAATTTCGACTTCATAAGCCCTGAAATCTATCGGAATAATACGTTCCATCACTAACATTTCCGCATCAATTTCTTCGTTATAGTCCAACCGAATAAATTTCACTACAATATTATTGATTGTATTTGCATATTGCATTTTAGCAGCTTCACTTCCTATTTCAGAACGAGTATCGCCCACATATAACTTCCCTACATCAATTTCGGAGAGGACAATTACTGTATTATTGGCACCTGCTGATAACTTGCGAGGGTATTTCATCTGTTAATTATAAATATGATTGATGGTAGCTTATGCTATATCTACCCACAAATATAGGATTTGCCAACAGAATACTCTAATCCATCATAAACGAAAACATCCCGAAAGAAATTAACTTTCGGGATGTTTTAATGTATAAACTAAATATTTAAATTCTAATTAGAAATCACCTTTTACCTTTTGCCCTTAACCTATAACCTAATACCTATTACTTAATACCTGTTACTTCCATTATTGAAAATCTCTTGCCACTTCTCCATGATAAATCATGTCTAAACCCTGTTCCTCTTCTTCGGCAGTTACTTTCACCCGAATCACCTTATTTATCAAAACCAACATGATATATGTAAACAAATAGGCATACACCGAAGCTCCTACTACTGCAACCAATTCTTTAAAAAAGAAAACGGAACCTCCATTTAACAATCCATCTGCACCATTTATATTCACAGATTTTGTAGCAAAAATTCCCAACAAAATAGTGCCTGCAACGCCACCCATTCCATGAACACCCCACACATCTAATGCATCATCCCATCCCATATTGTTTTTCAACTTTACTGCCCAATGACAAATAACCGCCCCAATGATACCTATACAAAAAGCCACAGGGTAAGTTACATACCCTGCTGCAGGCGTAATTGTTGCTAATCCAGCCACTGACCCCGTAAGCAGCCCTACAAAAGTAGGTCGCTTTGCCCCTGTTGTCCATTCTATGAATAGCCAAGTAACAGCCCCAACAGATGCAGCCAAATCGGTATTGACAAAAGAAAGTGCAGTGACTCCATTTACCTGCAACTCACTTCCTGCATTAAAACCATACCATCCAAACCATAATAAAGCGGTACCAATCGCAACTAAAGGCAAGTTATTAGGACGATCATGTTTTACCCTTCGTTCACCAACAAAAATAACAGAAGCCAATGCAGCAAAACCAGCAGTAGCATGTACTACAATTCCACCAGCAAAATCCAACACACCCCATTTCACCAATAATCCATTGCCCCAAATCATGTGTGCAAAAGGATAGTAAACAAGAATTTGCCAGAAGGTTAAGAATATAAAGAATGCTTTAAAAGTAATTCTATTGGCAAAAGCTCCTGTAATCAGTGCGGGAGTGATAATGGCAAACATCATTTGATAGGCGATAAATATCAATTCAGGAAACCTTTTATCAGGCGAAAAAAGGGTATCAGGGTTTACACCATGATAAAATGCCTTATCTAAATTACCAATTATCTGCCCTTCGCCACCACTAAAACATAACGAATATCCAAATATAAACCACAATACGGATGTCCAACCCATCGAAACAAAACTTTGAATCATTACATTCAAAATATTCTTTTTACATGCTAATCCTCCATAAAAAAAAGCCAAACCAGGAGTCATCAACATAACCAAGCTAGTGGCAATAATCATAAACGTAGTCAAACCTGTATCAAGCATAAAATATTATATTTGTCAATTAATTTTTGCAAATATAATAACTAAAATTCAATATTTTATTGCAAATGTCATATTTTTTAATATATATAATTTTTACAACTATATCTCATGTAATGATATTGAAGTCCAAAAGAGTGACTTCCCTGATACTAATTCTCCAATTTTATTGATAAATTGATGCTTGAAATATTGAAGAATGTTTCATTTTTTACCTTTCAATGCTTGCTCAAAATCAGCTCATATAAGGGATAATGAATCAATCAATTAGAAGTAACTATTTTGTTGTATTACCCACAAAATAAAACAGGCAATCAGATTTAAAAATCCAATTGCCTGTAATAAAATATGATTCAAAAATCATATTTCCTCACTCCTACCCTATTTTAATCAAAAATTTCGCATCCTCTTTATTTAAATTACGGATAATCAAATGAATGATTCCCCCTGCTAAGTCGTAGCCAAGGTCGGCGGCTGTTGTTGTGGCAAATTTATTCGGATTATTTTCTACAATCAAAGCCTTTGCTGTCGGCATCGTCGTTTTTGTCATCCCAAAATATATTTCAAGGATAATTCCAGTAGATACTTTCGCCCTGATTCTTGTTCTATCAGTCAAATTAGCTGCTTTTCTAGTTGCTGCTGTATTACCCTTTACAATTCCCTTCCGATCTGTCACTTTCGGAATGCTACTATCCAATACATAATCCTTAGCTTTCACTTTGTCCGTCTTTTTATAGAATATATGCCCTGTCTGACTCATATTCGTTATTTCCACATACAAGGCATTTTCACTTTCATGACGATTAATTGTTGCAGTGTTCGACACAGATAATAATAAAGGAGGTGCTTGTTGTAAAGTGACTAAATCGGATGCAAGAGAGGTTATTGTAGTCAGCATACCTGCCTTCAACCCCTTGACGCCCATCGGAATGATATTTTCAGTGCCAGCATGAACAAAAACGGGAACCAAATCAATGAGGGTATTTTCCGGCAATTTATTAATTGCCAACACATTAAATGCGAAATATTTTGCGCCCTTCTTTGTAAAAGTATTAACAGCAATATCCTGGATTTCTATTATTTTTTCTGCAAGTGTGCTGCGCTTTGCTTCACAAGCCCTCTGTGCCAATATATAACCTCTGTTTTCAATCACATAAGGAGGCATTGCCGTCAAGGCCTCCCGCTGTGCCACTAAATCATCAATCCTTTTAGTTGTGATATCTCTAGACATCAATTCTGCTTGGTCTCGTCGAAAGAATCCTTCTTTTTCAATACATAATTTAATCAAATCGTCATGTGAACACGAAAATGTTAAGGGAACTACTTTAGATGTTTTCATAATAAACAATTTTTATTTCAATAGTTAATTTAATGCTGTAAATGTAACCTATAAAAATGGATAAATACAGTTTCTGAACATTTATTTATTAATATTTTCATAAATATTTATTTTATTGAAAAATAATTATTTATATTTAATTTCTTATTGATTCCAAGCAACTTACATGAACGTTTGGTTATCATACGGTTGCACTTTAATTTCATGTTTTTTTTGATTTTGGAAAGCCAAAATTTATTATTTGAAAAATAGTGTTCCCCTTAAAAAATGATTCCTTTTATTTAAAAATCCTTAAAATCAAAACTAAGAATTTTGCATTCCGTAAGTATTTGATTTGTGTTAGGTTCTTCAATTCCTAAGTATAGTTGAAACTATATTTTTTTATAAAGAAATGGGCACCCTCGTAACTATTTGCATCTGTTTTTAAATTGGCTTATGTATAAAGCATATTTCTTATTCTGTTTCCACAACTTATTAGCTTAAATGCTTGTTGTTTTAAGCATTCAATTAGAACCTTAGTACGACGTTTTTTATTTTTAATATCAAAACACGACTAGTTTATCTAATAAAAGCCTCCTTAAATCCATTGTAGGTTTAAATTGTTCCAATATCGTTAAATTCATCTCGAAAAAAGCGTCCATTTGAAAGATACATGCAGATATTTGATAGGAAATATCCTCCGTTTTATTTCATTTTGCTTCCATTGTATTTTATAGTCTTCCTTTTGATAGAAACAGGCTAAAATTTGATTGAAAATATTGTCCGTTTGCATTTACATAGCGGCCTTTTTAATTTATTTATTGGTAATTTATGTTTATTTTAGAGAAGTTCGTTTTCTTATAGCTATAGTATATTTTTGAAAAGAATAAATAAGATTACAGTACGAGAATATTGACTAAAAAAGAGAATAAAGGAAATGAAAAATGGATATATAAATCCAATTTTAAAAAAGATATAGCATTATTTTATTATCATAACCATCGAAACCCTATTTTTGAATCAATAAAATGTATTGATGAAGATATTACTTGAGATAGATGATTTTTTGCTTGAATTGTTCCCTAATTATAAAAATTCAGAAAATAACTTAGAGATATTGAAAGATGAACTCATTCAATATTATAGTGTTGGCCCTTACAAACCAATTGTT
>CANCKV010000366.1 GCA_947378615.1 Chitinophagaceae bacterium
CCTATATAATCTCCCCGATATTTACCCCATCTTAATTGATAGTTATCACCCAAACGAATAAAGTTCTTCTCATCTATACTGTATTCAAAGTGACTATTCAATTTGCAATCAATACAAGTTCTAAAATGAATGACTTTGATAGTTGAAGAAAGGGTATCGTAATAGCCAATCTTATGATTGTTATCAAACCTTAACCTCCTAATCCCGTCTTTTTGCGACAATCCAATGCTACTATAATTCACCCCTCCATTAAAATGTGCAAAACCAGCTTCTTCACCATCTTTCATCTTACTTATATCTATTTTCACGGTAGCAGTTGAAGTATCTGTCTTAAAATAACGTTGACAAACGGTACTTCCTGCAAGAAAAAAGCTATCATTCATCAAGGGCTTATAAGCCTTTAATCGCAACCAACCCTTTCTTTCAGTAAGACTATAACTATTCTGTTTAGGTTGATAATTCCATTGCCATTTGGGATTCAAAACACCTTCATTAAACTCATCACTTCCTTGCGGGAATACAATAGGATATCCATTTATCGGCTTCTTTACACTCCATTGCATTGTTCCAATCGTATCCTTATCAGGAATGCCAGGAATTGGCCATCCATCAATCCATTTTACGGGCAATAAATTCGATGCCCTGCCCCAAGCACTACCTTTTCCTTGTTGTGTTAGAAAATACCATTGTCCATCAGGCGTTTCTACCAAGCCGCCTTGATTGGGTTCTAAATCAGTGGTTACTGCATTATGCAACATCTTTTTCTCTTCATATTTACCGGGATGGTCGGGAGTACCGGGTGTTCCATCATCGTTAGTACCATACAAATATTTGCTTCTATGCATGATGGAAATCCGATAATGTTCAGGCAGTGTCACTTCATTGTGATACAAATAATAGTTCCCATTTATCTTATACAATTTGTTTCCCTCCCCCGTTTTCTTATTGCAATACATCGTACCATCCCCACTCTTACATTTCCCTGGAATATTCATCGAATCATTGATTGCATCCAATAATTGTGTTCCCGCATCATTCATCCTAAACAAACGTGGTGTCCACCCTCCTTTCAATTTACTTGTGACAAAATAAGCGTTCCCATCATCATCCCAAAATGGACAGGTATCGTCCCACCAATTTGCAGTGATTGGATTACCGTACATATCTTTTAAATGTTCCGTAATCCATGGCCCAGTAATTTCCTTTGATTTTGAAATAAAGATTCCCTGTCCTAAGGTGGTGTAGCAAATATGAAAACTATCATTATGGTATCTTATACTTCCTGCGTAGATACCCCTATTATATTCTTTCATTTGGGTGTAATTCATAGTCTCCCCAATTGTAGAAATATCAGGAGTGGCATAACTAATCGTTTCCCAGTTTACTAAATCTTTTGAATGCATGATGACCATTCCAGGTGATAACTGAAAGGTTGATGAAATCAAATAGTAGTCTTTGCCAACCCTAATAACATCAGGGTCGCTATAATCGGCAGGAAGAATTGGATTTCTGAAAGTTCCATTACCTTGGTCGCCCCACTTTCCCGTTTGCTTATCCGTAATTTGTGCAAACAATGAACGTGAAAAACATATCAGAACAATTAGTATGGTTATTAGCCAACGTTTATTTATCATGAAAATAAATTTGAATCCATGTAAAGATTAAAATATCCTGTATTGGTTTAATTAGAATCTAAAAACAAAGGAAGGCATCTTTTAGATTGAGACCTTCCTATGAATAATAAACAGTGTAAACTTAGTGATTAAAATTATTTCAGCCATTAACGCACAAAGACATATTCTTTGCCAGACTCTGTAGCCACATCATAAAGGATAGTATTCTTAATACCAACAGGTTTAACAACTGCTTTTGAAGAGATAATGGGTTTTTCAACTTGTTCTACCCTATAAAAGACATTGATATTTTCTCCTATTGCAGCTTTCAACTTTTTACCATCCTTGCTTTTCAATTCATTCGGAACACGCAAACGAAGGTTACCTCCCAAAGTAGATTTGATGACAGCCTTTACCAACTTTCCATCCTTCCATTCCATATTCACGACTTCAAAGCCACCTCTTGCCCGTAATCCGCTGATACTTCCATCATTCCATGAATCGGGCAAGGCAGGCAATAGATGCACTGCACCATCGTGACTTTGCAAAAGCATCTCTGCCATCCCTGAAGTACAACCAAAGTTTCCATCAATCTGAAATGGAGGATGGGCATCAAACAAATTTGGATAAGTGCCTCCACCATTCATTGTTCCTTTATCGACAAGAGGATGCAATTGGTTTTTAATCATCGTAAAGGCATGATTACCATCTAAGAATCTTGCCCAAAAGTTAACTTTCCATGCCATACTCCAACCTGTACCACCATCACCACGATATATTAATGAAGTCCTTGCGGCATCAAATAGTTCAGGGGTATGGTAAGGGGAGATTTCTTTTCCAGGGAACAATCCAAACAAGTGGGAGACGTGTCTATGTTGATTCTTTGGGTCATCCAAATCTTGTGTCCATTCTTGCAATTGACTGTATTTACCTATCTGCATTGGAGGCAGACGCTTTCTGATTGCCATGATAGAATCAGCAAATTCTTTATCAATACCCAATGCTTTTGCAGCACCAATAGTACCCGAAAACAATCCAAACAATATCTGATTATCCATAGTAGTACCCGCAGAAATACCACCCTGTTCTGGAGAAACAGATGGATTCACGACCAACCAATGATGTTCGGGGTCTTCTTGTAACACATCAAAATAGAATCGAGTGGCTTCTTTTAATACGGGATAAACGGTTGCCAAATATTCCTTATCGCCACTATATAAATATTTCTCCCAAAGGTGCTGACTAAGCCAAGCACTTCCCATCGGCCATATTGCACAAAGACATTTATCAACAGGGCCCGTTATCCGCCACAAATCGGTATTGTGATGTGCCACCCATCCTTTTGCCCCATATACCATTTGTGCAGTTCCTCTCCCTGTCACCGACAATTCCTTTACCATTTGTACCAAAGGCTCGTGCATTTCGGTTAAGTTGGTTACCTCGGCAGGCCAATAATTCATTTCAGTGTTGATGTTGATTGTGTATTTACTATCCCAAGCAGGATTCAACTTCCCGTTCCAAATTCCCTGAAGATTCGCAGGTTGACCACCCTTTTGAGAAGAAGAAATCAGCAGGTATCTTCCAAATTGAAAGTATAAAGCCGCAAACGAAGGGTCATTCACCTTATTGAAATTTGCCAAACGTGTATCAGTAGGATTTTTTGCCTCATCTGTGATAGGTAATTTGAAAGAAACCCTATTAAAATACTTTTGAAAGGCAGTGATATGATTACTCAACAATTTTGGATAGGCAACAGTCAATGCATTTTGGAGATAATCGTTTGCACGTTTCACTTCATCGGCACTTATATCCTTGTAGTTAATATAGTTGGTAGCCATTGAAATGAATAGAGTGGCCGTATTTGCTTTGCTAACTGAAACCGTTTTATCGCTTGCATTTACCGTTCCTCCTTCGGTTATCACTTTTATTAATGACTCGAATTTCACCTTCCCTTTCACCCCTTCATGGTCACCTGTAATGCCCGACCATTCCAAAATATCCTTTCCTTTTGTAGTAATTGTAGAAATCTTTTGTTCGCAGGAGGCAGACGCATCGAAACTAATACTACTCGGCTTATTAGCAGTAATTCTGACCACAATTACCTGATTTGGAATGGAGGAAAATACTTGACGAGTATAAGTCACGCCTCCAATAGAATAGGTGGTAGTGGCAATAGCCGTTTCCAAATCCAATTCACGACGATAATTGTTCACATTGGCTGAATCATGACCTGCAAAATGGAGGTTCAAGTTTCCAACAGGCTGAAACATCATCCCATTATTCTCTTGTGCATACATATAATTGTTAATCAATTTTGCTACAGAATCCTTTTTACCCTCGAAGGTCAACTTCCTTATCAAGGGCAACATTGCCAAGGTTTTAGGGTTATCATTATTGCTTGGGCTACCTGTCCAAACACTCGATTCATTCAATTGCAATGTCTCGTTTTCGGTATTTCCATAAACCATTGCTGCAATACGGCCATTGCCAATAGGGAGTGCAGCTTCCCAAACCTTACCCGCAGGTTGTTTATACCACAATTTCAAATCAGACTGTTGCCCAAAAACAGTCACTACAAACCAAAGGGAGCAAATAGGTGTAAATAATTTTTTCATTTAAATTCAAGTTCGTTTGTTGACAAGATAATTATACACAAACGTTTAAAAACATTGGGAATTTATTTGTCTACTGCTTTTATTTTATAATTCGATAAAGTTCAAGTGGTTTCCCTCTCGAGATATAGACTAGTGCATTGAAAAATTCCTATCTAAACTCCAATCAAATAAACC
>CANCKV010000367.1 GCA_947378615.1 Chitinophagaceae bacterium
AATTAATCCTTGATCTCCGGCATGTGGATTCAACGCCAAAACTGCTATTTTAGGCTTGTCAATTCCAAAGTCCTTTTTAAGACTTTGATTCATGATTTTTATTTTACTAAGAATATTCTCTTTTGTAATATTCTTAGCAACACCAGAAATAGGGACATGTTCAGTTACAAGTCCAACTCTCATATTATCTGCAACCATGAACATTAATACTTCATTTACTTCAAAGAAATCTTTGAAA
The DNA here is from genome assembly GCA_947378615.1 of Chitinophagaceae bacterium. Classification (GTDB taxonomy): domain Bacteria; phylum Bacteroidota; class Bacteroidia; order Chitinophagales; family Chitinophagaceae; genus Parasediminibacterium. The sequence continues at coordinate 239 of CANCKV010000367.1, forward strand.
TAAGGAGTATGTCCACTATATTTAAACTTATCTGATTGAATGTTTTTTTTATGAATAGGAGCCGTAACTAAAGCATCAATGTCTCCATTTTTTAGAGCACTTGTGGCTTGTTGTAAAGAAATAAGTGCATAGCTACCCCCAATATCAGTCAACTGTCCGGGTGTAATTGCTACCTCCTCTTCCCAACAGTTTACAATATTTACTTGTTTATGATTGAGTCGGTTTAGTTCTTTGACACTATGATAACTGAAGTTTATATTGGGAAGGGTCTTTCGATAGAAGTTAATGCTTTTATTACTTGCAAAAACAACGGGGGTACACAAGTCAAGAATACGATTGTCACTAAGTGATTTGATTATTAACTCAATACCGATACCATTTAAATCTCCACTTGTAAAACCAATAATTGGTTTGTTTATTTCCCTGCTCATGCTCATAAAAATTGTCGGTAAATATAGTACTAAAACATGATTGGTTAAATGTCATTTTTTTTGAAATATTTATCTGTTTTGATAATCATTAGTATTAAAGATAAAATTTCCAATTCAATAGGTATTAAAAGTTAAAGGGTGCATAAAAGTTTTTCACTGCGTGAAGACACGCATCGAGGCAGCCCTCCGAATTTAGTGTCTCCTTTAAAATTCACTTTTGATGAGTTTCAAAAAATAAAAAGACAAAAGCATCCTCTTTATGTCAGTTTCACAAAATAAAAAGGCATAAGCATCCTCTTTAAGTCAGTTCCACAAAATAAAAAGACATAAGCAACCTCTTTAAGTGCGTTGCAACTATTTACACACTTAAAGAAGATGCTTTTAGTAAGTTTCACAGAATATAAAGGCAAAAGCATCCTCTTTAAGTCAGTTCCACGAAATAAAAAGATAAAAGCATCCTCTTTAAGTCAGTTCCACAAAATAAAAAGACATAAGCAACCTCTTTAAGTGCGTTGCAACTATTTACGCACTTAAAGAGGATGCTTTTAGTAAGTTACAAGTTGAAAGGCACTTAAAGAAGATGCTTTTAGTAAGTTACATGTTGCAAGGCACCTAAAGAGGATTCTTTTAATAAGCTACAAGCTAAAATTCACTTAAAGTGGATGCTTTTTGTAAGTTACTTATTGGAACGCATTTTCACGAAAAATCTGAATGAATAACTCACTTAGCTATAGTAATCTGCATCAACTACCCTTCATTTTGAGGTGGGAGAAATGAAGGGGTACAAAAGGTGGAAAACCTTGAAGAAGATAAAAGAAAAAAAACAAAACAACTGCTTGTTATATTGACTATTTAAATTTTCATATTGACTTTCTATCAATATTAAAAAATATATTTTATGTACTTTTAAGAATATAATTTCTTCAACCCTATCTTTATTTTTTTTATACATTTCTAATTGAAAATATGCAAGTAGATAAAACAACTTTACAAGACATTTCCATCTTTCACCGTGAAGAAGAACAATCTATTTTTTTTAGACTAAATAAAACACATACGAATGGCGGAAGGGAATATTTGAAAATGATATTATCAAAACCATTGAATAGTGTTGCAGAAATTAATGACAGGCAAAATACTATTAGACAATTAATTGAAGTGCTCAATAAAATGCCTACTACTATCACGAATGGTACAATTATGGTCATTGAAAGCTTTTTTGATACAGCGGTTGAGCATTATCCTAAACAACCAAATATTGCAAACAGTCTTTTTTACAAAATCCTAAGCGCTTCTGACTATTCAGTTACAGATTATTCTGTAACTCATTTCGTTGGATTTATAAAGGATATGTTTAAAATTAAAAACATTTTTGAAAACACTGTCAGCACTAAAAAAATTACAAGTTGGAAAGAAAGAATCAATTCATTGTTGAGTCGTCCTGTATTACAAACCATTCTTGAATGGGAAAATGACAAAAAGCTATCTGCTACTGAAACTCTTTGGATAGGAAATTATTTAAGACATTCTTTTAAGGAACAATGCTTTGAATTGCTCACAATTTATAGCCAAATAGATGCATTTATCAGTTTAGCTATTTCTAGTAAGACAATTGGCTTTCATTTTCCAACTATATCTGAAACGGAAGTCCCTTATGTAAATGCAGAAGGCATTTATCATTTATTGCTTGATAGTCCTGTTTGTTATGACTTCAAATTGAATCAGGATAAGAACTTCATGTTTTTGACAGGTGCGAATATGGCGGGGAAAAGTACTTTTATTAAGGCTATTGGTACTTGCATCTATCTTGCACATATTGGGATGGCTGTTCCTGCACGAAAGATGGAGTTGAGCCGTTTTGATGGATTATTAACTAATATTCAGGTAGAGGACAATTTACTAAAGGGTGAAAGTTTTTTCTTTAATGAAGTACAGCGCATAAAAAGAACGGTGAATAAAGTTAAAGACGGAAATAAGTGGCTGATTTTGATTGACGAACTTTTTAAAGGAACTAATGTGCAAGATGCCATGAAATGTAGTTTGGCAGTAATTGAGGGATTGAGAAAAACTAAAAATGCACTATATATTCTTTCTACACATCTATATGAAATAGGTGAAGAGTTGAGGCAGTACAATAATATTACCTTTAAATATTTTGAAACTAAGGTCGTAAATGGTCAGTTTGTTTTCAGTTATCAGTTATTAGAAGGTGTCAGTGATGATAGATTGGGGTATTTAATTTTGAAAAGAGAAGGAGTTACTAAGATGTTAGATGACTTGTAGAAATTTATGAGTTATAAATGATGAGTTATGGGTGCTTAAAATTTAGTCACTAATTTCTCAGTCAATGCGTTTTTTCGAATACAAACAATAAAAGGGAGCGTTTTTAACAACGCTCCCTTTTATTATGCTATATAAAAACCAATTATTCAGCAGTAGCTACTACACTTGCAGTCGCAACAGAAACAATAGTTTTATCTTCTTTTGTTTTTCTGAATTCTACCAATCCATCAGTCAATGCAAACAAGGTAAAATCTTTGCCAATACCTACATTCTTACCTGGATGAAACTTTGTACCCCTTTGGCGAATAATAATATTGCCTGAAATTGCTGGTTGACCACCAAATATTTTAACGCCAAGACGTTTACTGTTTGAGTCCCTACCATTCTTTACGGAACCTTCACCTTTCTTATGTGCCATCTTAAAAAGATTTGAATATTTTAATAAATTAATTTACTTAACAGAATACTCTGCCTGAAACATCCCGAATTAGGCGATGCTTTCAATTTTAATACTGGTATAATGTGTACGGTGACCGTGTTTCTTACGGAAACCCTTCCTACGCTTCATTTTAAAAGCGATAACCTTATCTCCTTGTACAAGATCTTTAACTATTTCTGCAGTAACGATTGCCTTAACATCTGCTCCTGTAGTAAGAACACCATTGTTATCTACTAAAAGAACTTCGCTAAATTCAACCTTGTCACCAGTATTACCTTCTAAATGAGGAACGTACAAACTATCTCCAGCTTGCACTTTGAATTGTTGACCTGCTATTTTCACTATTGCTAACATAACTAACCTAAATTTGGTCGGCAAAAGTAAGGGTATCTTTCTTAAATAGTACAAGTCAACAAAAAAATATTTTTAACTATCGCAATTTTTAAATTTCTTCTCTTTTTCAATAAACACTACTAAGATTTCAACTACAATTTTATCTTGATTGGCAAAAAAGCTTTACCATATTTTCAGCTTCAAATTTCTAGCTTATCATTTCCTCCCCTATATTTATCGCCTAATGGCAAACACTTACTTTCAATTCAAACAATTTACAGTCAATCAAGAATCCTGTGGGATGAAAGTGACTACTGATGCCTGTTTGTTTGGAGCATGGGTTGCAAAATATTTATCTATTCATCCTAGTTATTTGGAAGATAACTATCCTGTATTAGATATTGGTACAGGTACGGGGTTGCTTTCATTAATGCTAGCACAAGTGCATGCTAATATAATAATAGATAGTGTGGAAATAGATAGTTTCGCAGCAAAACAAGCGGCAGAAAACTTCCTACTATCCCCTTTTAATCAGCGACTACAAGTTTTTCAAGAGGATATAAAACAATTTAATCCATCTAAACCAAACGGCTATTCCTTCATTATCACAAATCCTCCTTTCTTTGATAATGACTTGAAAAGTCCGAGTCATAATAGGAATCTTGCCATGCAT
>CANCKV010000368.1 GCA_947378615.1 Chitinophagaceae bacterium
CTTGCTTTCTTTTCTTTCATAAAGTTCTTTTATACCGTTTTATTTTGACAAGTTTATCAATGTAATATGAGCACTTTTTTTCTGTCAATATAATTCCCATGCCTTATCTCTAGAATATAAACGCCTGAAGCATAGATAGAGGTATCAAATTGTTCAGAAAAATTTCCTTTAATATTTTGATACGACTTTACAAACATTCTTTTACCAGCAATATTCTCAAGAGTGACATTAAAATTATTGTAAATGTTAGATACAAAACTAAGTTTCAAAAGATCACTGCCAAAACCTGTCGTTACAATAGGGTTAATCCTATCAATATAAATCAAATTTGATTTTTGAGAACATCCAAAACTGTCTGTAACTAAGTCATAATAATATCCGTCTGCGCTATTCGGCAAATAAGAAGCAGTGGCAGCTCCTACAATCTCTTTCCCATTGAGATACCAATGATTTCCTTCTGAAATATTACTTACAAGGCTATCTTCTATAAAAGAAATATGTGGGGTGGGCGAGGTTACAACAGTTATTGGCAAACGATCTCCCATGCAGTCCTGAGATTTTAGTTTCATATTATAAAGGTAATAATAATAGGGTTTATAGTAATTGGTGTCTGAAGAATTGGATAAGGCAGCACTATTTCCAGTAATTCTAAATTGACTATTGCCAAAAGGATATTGATCAATCGGCAATCCATTTGTACGATAAATAGTGGCATCATTCGTCGCAACAATGATAGAATGGCTTCCTGCAGGCAAAACCATATTGATAAAGAATACAGCCCCTGAATCAGTTGGGTCATTTCCTGTAAAAGAACCATTGACAGGGGTAGGTTTGGTGCAATAGACATCTATATTTTTTGAATTCAATACCTTATAACTATAAGTTGTGGAGCCTGTTGTAGAAAAAATATCAGCAACCATGATGCTAATTGTTCCAGGATAGCCTGTATAAATCCTTGCATTTTCTAAAATCATTGGAACCGTAGAAGTGTAGTTTAAGAAATTATTTCCTAAAGATTGATACCCGCCTGTATATGTGCCCTTATTCACTAATCCTACATTAGTCTTTGTTCCCGAACTTAAATAGATAGGTTTATCAGAAGAAATATTATTGAGTACCCCTGAAGAACCGGTTACTATAGGGGTGGTTGCCCCGATTGCATTATACCATGCATATTGTGTGCCCCCTGACGGATTAGTTACTTTTAGGTTAATTTCCTGATTACAATTATTGGCAGTAGCGGCAATAGCAGGTGCAGTAGTAAAGTATTTAATCAGCGTATTATTACTAAGATTATCATCTTTTGCAACTGCTGCTGTTGCAGTTATCGAATAACTTGTGGCGGGTAAAGTAAAGATGGGTGTCTGAAAAGTATATGTCACTGTGGCACCATTAGCAATTGGCGAAGGATAAAGGCCATTTAGAGTAGCAACTATTGAAGTGCCTTGTTTAATAATGGCAGTCAAACCAATATTCTGCTGTGAATTAACTCCATTGTTAGTCAGGGTAACCACCACTAATTGAGAACCACTCGCATAATCTCCATCAGAAGGGATCAGAAAAGAAGAGAGTGCGATGTCGTTGTCTGCCCTTGAAACAAATACTTTGTAGTCTTGTGTTTCACCATTCATGTATGTGTTGCAGGGATTGATATTGTCAATATTTGCAGTATCTGCCGCTACAATTCTTAATATTGAAAAACTACCAACGGATACATTTTCAGGAATTTTGATAGAAGAAGAAAATACATTCGCTGTTCCTAAAACATTTCCATAAGCAACTAATTCTCCACTGTCGTCAAAACTTCCATTATTATTGAAATCAATATACACCTTCACACTTCTAGTTCTGACAACCCCATCGCAACTGCTTAATTTAATTGATATTGGGATAGTCTGATTAGGTTTAATAGTAGCAGCTAAATTCTTAAAATTGGAGTAAGTAGTACAATTTGACTTAGCATTATTAATTTCTGCAAATGAAACACTTTCTATAGAGGTTCCTGTATTTTTGATCAACGTGTCTGGCATGCAATATTTAGTTCCTCCCACACCACTAACCAATAGTGAATATGCCTGACTTCCATTGCTTAATGAATTCTTATGTGAAACCTTGATGGTATATACCTGCCCAGGAACAACACTATCAATCTCTATTTTTTCTACATTATCTAAATAGTTATCTCCTCTTGTTGCTGCTGCAGAAGGAACAGCAGGCGTCATAATCCAAGGGTAATACATACTATTATTGGAACTGATTCTCATGTCCAAATCATTCACCAATTTAGGAGTAGGGTTATTTAGTACATTGACATAATCAACAGAACCCGCAGGGTCTGTCCAACAAATTGTAGCAATAATGGGACTATTTCCAGAAGCAACAACTTGTATAGAATCAGTTTGCCCGTTATTTAATAATTTCTCATAGAGGAGATGCTTACTTGCTGAAGAATTATTAGAACCAACTGCTGCAGTTAGCACATCCGCTCCCTTTTTTACATCTAGAAGCCCCCAACCAAATTGATAATCTGGACCAGGAGTAGTTCCCGCTTCATCGGCTGTATGAATTGCCAATCCTTTTAAAGTGGCAGAACGCATGAAGTTGCCTCCACTTAGCTTGGCATAATATTCTTGCAAAAGCAATAAGGCACCTGTAGCATTTGGTGTTGACATAGACGTTCCACTCTCCGTAACATAATCTGAATCGCTTGTAGCACTACAGGATAAAACATTCATTCCATCTGCCACTAAGTCGGGTTTAATACGACCATCATCAGTAGGTCCCCAACTACTAAAGGGAGTCATCACAACATCCTCTGGCTTTGAGTTGCCATTAGGCAGCCCATTTACTGCACCTACAGTAAGAATATTTTTTGCATTGCCATAAGTTCCAATGATATCATATCCATTATTATTAGAAATTCCTGTAGGCCTATTCGCTTGAGTTTCATTCCCATTTTCATCCTTGTAATAATAGGTGGCTCCAACAGCAGGGCCATTTACATTCCTGTTATTTCCAGATGCCTTTACAATCAAATAGTAGGGGGCGTTGTAGGCTATATTATCCCAATCGGCACTTTCTTTATTATAATAGCCAAAGTTATAGTCGGCAGTATCTCCATTTTTTCCATAAAACATCCAATTCCCATTTGCATTATAATCCCATCCGCAAATGGTACCATAAGAATGATTAGATAATAACAATCCCATTGCGCCACTACTCATTTCTGTGATGTGATCATTAAAATCGTATGCATGAATACCCTGCAATTGATAACTCATTCCTTTCGCAAGCGAATTAATACCGGTCGCCATCATCGTTCCTGTAACATGCGTTGCATGAATTGAACCTCCTCCCGTAGTCACATTTGAGCCATCCATTTGAGTCACCCTTCCTGCAAGTTCTATATGCGTTCCTCTTACGCCACCACCATCCCAAATAGCGAGTTTGTTTTTCAATATATCAGAGGAACCACTCAAATTCAATCCCGTAGTTCCACCCATCCAAAGTTGATTGGCACCCACAGTTGCAGCAGCTATAATATTATTGAAAGTGGTATAGTAAATAGGCAGATTGAATTGATCCACTCCAATTAGCTTGGTGTATCTACTGTTTTTGTAATTAATTTCTAATGCCCAATGATGTTGTTTAGCTAGTTCTAAAGCTTTCTGATGGTTTTCACTAAAGAATCTATTAGATATTTCAGCAAGTGCTTTTAGTTTTTTTTGTTCGGTTACAATCTGTGATAAAACAGTATTGGAAAATGAAAGTAAAATGACTAATTGTAAGAAGACGATTTTTTTCATTCCAATATTATATATGCATTATTTCAAAAATAGTATTTTCCTATTAGTTGTTTCAAACAAACAGGTGCTACAAAAGAAATCTTTTTTTGCCAATGATTGCTTTCATGAGATAAATAAGTTTTAGCTGACAGTAAAACCCTTATAAGATTGATACCACTATCTCGAAACTATATGCATTAATTTCTGCCTTACCTGACTATTAATGATGATTTAGTCCAATAGATACTACAAACAAAAACTTCCCGAAAGTTAATACCTTTCGGGAAGTTGCTACAAATGGACATCTAACTATTTCTACTTTATTAAGCTTATCTTAAATCTATTAAATTACTCTTTATACTTAATAATAATAATATAGATAACTCATAACTCATATTTCATCACTCATATTTCAAATCTATCTTATCAACACACTATATCCTTTAAGATTCTTTCTAATTCCTGACATGGTATATTCAATTTCCCAAACATAAGTACCTGTAGGTTGATTACTGCCATTATATTTTCCATCCCATCCTGGTGAATAAATATCCTGTGTTTGGAAAACCAGATTTCCTAACCTATTATAGACCCTGAAGTT
>CANCKV010000369.1 GCA_947378615.1 Chitinophagaceae bacterium
ATTTATTTTAAAAACATTCCTTATCATGGGTAATTGGTACTTTAGAATAAATGCCTCATAGCTTAATTGTTATGGGGCATTTTGTTTTAGAAAAAATTTAATCAATTATTAGTTTGTAAAATATTATTCTTAAAAGAAATCCTTGGCAATAGAAAGTCACTTAATAAGTTCGGCTATTTTCAGAACTTTAAGTATATATTCGCTGCAATATTCTTATGAGAATTATAGGGAAGAAAAATATTATTAAATTAAAAAAGAAAAATGTAGGCAACAAAAAGCTATGGAATGAAATTGATAAGTTGATAACTGATTTAGAAAGTTTCAATCCAATATCTCAAAACATTTTTGATATAAGAAAAGATGCTGATTGCGTTCATAAAGATGGATTTTACTTTTTTAATATCAGCTTACATAGAACACTAATACTGATTGAATTTGACGATGAGGGTGAAGCCACAATTGTTTGGATTGGTACTCATCAGGAATATGAAACGACATTTAAAAATAACAAATCCACCATTGAAAAATGGCTAAGGAAAAATAATTATATAGTATAATGCAAACACATTTTGATATTGAAAAAATAATTGAAAAAGGCTCTATTTCCAATGAATTGGATTATGAAAGAGCACTCATTGCCGACAGAAAACTTAGACTACTAGCATCTGAAAGCGTTCATTTTAAGAATTTAAGAGGAAAACTACGTGCCTTATTAGAAAAGTATGAAAGCTTAAATTGGAGTGATGTTGACAAAGTAGAGGAATTGCAAATCAAGGAAAGTGACAAATCTGAAATTGTAGCAGAATCAGAAAATAGATTCATTGAAAACAGAAAACAATCCATTAGAAAAAGGTTAAAGGAACTTGATTTGACCCAAGAAAATTTGGCTACCTTATTAGGCCATAAGAGTAAGACACACATGTCTGAATTATTGAATGGGATTAAACCATTTACTTTAAAAGATTTAATCATTATTAATAGAATATTAAAGTTAGATATGTCTATTCTTGTGCCTGTTTTTCTTTCAAAGAAAGACCAAACCAAAATTAAGGAAGCGGTAAATAGTTTAGATAATCCCAAAATTAGACTCGCAATTGAAGATTTAGTATTGTACTAAGTCTTCAATTCAATCCAATAATTAAATGCGAATAGTTGTTTTTCTTGTCATAAATTTAATACTAAACCTTATCTCTTTATTAACTTACATGTACTTACCAATTCATTATTCTTAGCGTTTCTTATTTCTATCAGATAAACTCCTGACGACAAATCGCCGACATTGTACGTTCCATTTACTCCATTTAAGTTATACGACTGAACAATCTCACCACTATTATTGATGATATTTATAAAATAGGAATCTGATGTTGCTCCTAAAACCTCAATAGTCAATTTGGAAGTTGTGGGATTAGGATAGATAACTACTTTTTGATTTGTAGAAGTATTATTGATGGACAATGTATTGGAATACTTAGAACTTCCGTCTTTATCCACCTGTTTTAACCGATAATAATTAATGACATTTATTGGATTCGGGTCAATAAATTGGTAGGCTTGATTGAAAGAAAAATCCCCCTTTCCTTCTACCTTTCCAATAGTTAAAAAGTCTGTTCCATTTGAGGAGCGTTCAATTTCAAAATAGCTATTATTTATTTCATTGGTTGTAGTCCAATCCAATTTATTTCCGTTATTTACTTTTACTCCAACAAAAGATAGCAGTTTAACGGGTAATGAATAGGTATTGATGGTTTGTACTGTTGACCATAATCCCTCATTTTGATTATACCCACCTCCATTTGCATTGATTAATAGTCGATACCAATATTGCTTTGAGGCTGTCAAATGAGTGATACTTTGATTGAGTGAAGTGATTGGAATTCCTGTAATAATAGTACTACCCGAAGAAAAATCTGGGGTGGTTGAATACTGTAAAGTAAATGTTGAACTAGACGGAATTGTACCCTGTGGCTGTAGCCAATTTACAGTAAAACTGCTATCAGTCAAGTTAGTGGCATTTGTTAAAATTGGCGTGGGAATAACATAAAAGTTATTTTTATTATTCAATATTGGATTAATACCGAATACAATCTGTTCGTCCTGTAAGATGCTTGCGGCTGTGGACTCACTAATGGTGGTGTCGAAATAAATCACTTCGGTGCTCACCCCCTGAAAGTTTCGGCTATAAGTGGCAGTCCCAGTTCTGAAAAGCGTAAGTGGGGCAGTTGAAAAAGGGGTAGTCAAGGATTTTGCCAATCCTGAATCTGACTTATAGAGGGTGGAAACCAGGAAAGTTCCATTGTTATCCGGCGTACATCTAAAGCGGAGCGAATTAAAATCGGACATCGTTACATAGAGTTTATTATTGCTCAAAGCCGAGGCTGACGAGGTCATCGTGATACTTGAATTGGAACTACTGTAGTATGCCTGAAGTAAGCTTGAAGTGGTTCCGGTAGGTCCAAGTGAACCGAAAAGATGATAGGCCGCTAGATTGGCGGAAGTATCCACTTGGTTGGCGATAAACAGATTGAATTGATTGACTCCTGACATGGTGAATGGTAAAGAAAAACCAGTTCCACCATTGCCACCATTCAACATTCGCAAAGCTGGAGTTCCATTGTCGAGGGTTTCCAATACACCTTGATTTATGATACGTGGTTGGTAGGCAACTGTAGTTTGGGTGGCATTTAACCCATGCACTGTTTGGTCGTACCAAATAGTGACATAAGCGTTTGCATTTCCTACCCATTGACTTAGCAATGTATCTGAAACAATGCCATTTACAGTTGAAATCTTTGAATAAAGAGAGATAAACCCTGTTGAATCAACATAGACATCTGCCTGTGTATTATCACTATTTCTTCTAATCCTGATTGCCGCCCCCTTATAGGAAGTACGCAACAATCGGGTAGAATAGGCAACTTTAGGCTGAATGGAAATAGTGTCTAATAATCTAATGATGGTATCAGTTGAATAGGTAATTGTCCAATTGTTATAATCATAAAAGGTTCTTTGATGGTCATAGTTTACTACTAAATTACCTGTCTTTGTTTCAAAAATACCTGGACAACTTAGAGTAGGCCATTGCGAATAGTCAATCAGATTATGGTTGATGGAATCAGCTGCTTTGGGATTGGCATTTGAACTACAACGAATGATGTTTCCAAATCTATCCGTATAAGTTGTGGAAGAATCGGTTGGATTATAGACTATTGATTGTTGATTTACTTGATTCATAAACGCCTGAAGTTGTTGCATTGGCGTGCCTGAAAATTCAGAAGGATTCGCAGTCTCAATGGCAAGACCAAACTTAAGTCCCTGAATCCGAATCATAAAATCTTTGGGCTTATTTAACCCACCTACAGCAGAGGACGGTGGGGTAAGTGAATCACATTTGAAGGTAATGGATGAACTGATGGCGATTAATACCTTCCCGTAATGAAGGAATATTTTCCCATTATTGCTATTGTCGATGATAGCAGAATAGCTGCCTGGAATGTAGCCTAGTGCAAATTTTTGTATGTAAACACTATTTACAGAATCCACATTGGGAATATTATAGGTATGCACTGTCGTTCCAAGATATTGAACAACCCGTTCGTAAGGAGTTACTCCATGCGTATGCATCGTATTTGCTGTAGTCGAATCAGCATAGGGGTGGGTGAACCAAAGATTGGTATTCTTTGTCCAATTGGTATCTGTATTTATCCAATTAACACCCGAACGCATCAATTGAGGAAAGGGTGTAGTAAATTCCCGTTGACTAAAAATTCCATAATTATTATTAAAATAAGCGTATTGATATTTGCCCTGAAAAGTAGCTTTCGAGATTGTTCCATCTAACCTGTTGAGTGCCAAATGAAGGAGATTAGAAGGCATTGTATAGTTGGCTAAACATGGCATCAAATAAATATATGAATATAGATTGGAGCCACCTGCCTGATGTGGGTCACTTGGCAATCCGCCCAAACCTGTATAGGGCCATATATAGGACATCAACTCTGACCCCGATGCATTTACAGGATATAAATCAGGATAGCTACGACCAGTAGCCCCCATATAAACACCCTGCACAGAGGCGGTTATTGCCTGAATGAGGGTGGTTTCGTAAGTCATCCTTGCCTTATTCTTGATTTCAGGGTCAGATGCAATATCTGACAAAGCCAAGAAACAAAGCATGGAATAAGGGGCGTAAGGAGTGGAAGCATACTCTCCCATCCCTTTTGTAACAATAGTATTCATGTTTGTAAGCAGATATTTTCTTGCATTTAAATCTGTTGTAAGAAAATTTGAACTATCCGCATAAGCTACATCTGGCCAAGCCTGACCAAGTAAATATCGGGCTGTTGCAATGGTTATTTGTTGATTGTATGTACC
>CANCKV010000370.1 GCA_947378615.1 Chitinophagaceae bacterium
TGTCATTAAGTGGTGGGGATGAAAGAAATAGATACACTTTATCTGCCAATTATTTTAATCAACAGGGAATTGTTAGAAAATCTTCCTTTATCAGGGAGGCTTTTCGTTTTAACCTTGACCGGAAGATTAGTGAGAGACTACGGTTAACATTAAATGCAAGTGTTACACCATCAACAAATAATAGCGCCCAACAAAACAGTACCAATGGGAATATTCAGGGTTCTGTGATTACAGGAGCATTGATTTCGGCGCCAATAACCATACCCTATGATAATAATGATATTAATGATCCGCTTATATCCATATCAGGAAACCCTTTGACACTCATTTCCTTGCAGGTCAATCAAACCAAAGCAAATGTATTGGTAGGCGATGTTCGATTGGATTATAAGCTATTAGAAGGATTGAATTTTATCGTCAGCATTGGAGGTAATAGTAATACTTCAACAAGGAATGTATTTATACCAGTGGGCACTTATTCAGGAGGTCTTACTAATGGGTATGCTTACAATGGTACTGCTACAGCCTTCAATTACCTTATGGAAAATACCTTGAATTATAAAATTACCTTACATAAAAAGCATCGGATTTCTGCAGTGGCAGGCTTTACCTATCAAAATTGGGATACAAAATCATTTGGAGTCACAGCAACAAATTTTGTGACTTCTGCTTTGACCTTCGAAAATTTAGGCTTGGCACAAACCAGTACAGTTCCTGTAACCACGCATACAATATCGGCATTAGAATCTGTGTTGGCAAGGTGTAGCTATGTTTATGACAACAGATATAGTGTTGATTTGTCAGTAAGAACAGATGGTTCTACCAAGTTAGCCGAAGGACATAAATGGGCATATTTCCCAGCAATTGGTGGGGCTTGGAATATTCAAAATGAAAAGTTTTATCCTTTCAAAAACATTATGGATATAGCTAAGTTAAGGGCAAGCTATGGTATTTCTGGTAATCAGAATGTACCTCCAGGGGCATCATTGGCAACGATTGGTATCAACAAGGGAGTAGTAGCGGGGGCAGTTGTAAATGGCTTTGTACAGAGTGCATTAGGTAATCCTTCCTTGAAGTGGGAAACTACTAAGCAATTTAATATTGGTATGGATTTATCTTTTTTCAAAGGAAGAATCAGCTTCAGTACTGATATGTATCGGAAGATTACTTCAAATTTATTGGTCAATTTGTCCTTACCAAGATCTAGTGGTTTCTATAGTTTCTATACTAATATTGGAAAAATAGAAAACAAGGGGATAGAGTTTAGCGTGAGTGCATTGGTGTTAACTCAGGCTGTTAGATGGACGGTATCAGGCAACCTAAGTTTCAATCGTAACAATGTGATTGACTTGGGTGGTGTACAAATTTTAGGACCCAGTTTCAACATTACGGGAACATCCGCTTCAATCAGTACTGCTGAAGCTGGACATCCTATTGGGTCATTCTATGGGTATAAAACAGATGGGGTCTATCAAACCCAACAAGAAGTAGCTAATGGTCCCTATGACAATACCAACCCACAGCCAGGCGATATAAGGTTTAAGGATGTAATTGGAAATGATACGATTGATTCAAGGCAACAAACTATTATTGGCAATCCCTATCCAGATTACACGTTTGGTATCACCAACCAGTTTAGCTATCGGCGTTTTACCCTTTCTTTTTTGATTACAGGAGCTGTTGGACAAGATATATTTAATATGAGCAGGATTAGATTGGATAATCTCTTGTTTGGTGGGGGCAATCAATCCCAATATGCTTGGGATCATCGTTGGCAAGGACCAGGCACTAGTAATTATTATCCAGCACCTTCTTTCACAGGCGTAAAAGCAGGATATCGAAAAGTTCAACCGAGGTCATACACATCCTACTCTGATTTTGAGATTGAAAAAGGTACTTATGTAAGGTTAAAGAATATTTCTCTTAGTTATAACCTGAATACTCGAAAGATTAAATGGGTGCAGTCAGCCCGCTTGTTTGCTTCTGCCACCAATCTTTTCATCCTTACTAAATATACAGGATATGACCCAGAAATAAGTGCAAATGCCAATAATGCCATATCACCAGGTATCGACAATGGTACGATACCCCAACAAAGGGTTATGTCATTAGGAATTAATGTGATTTTTTAATTTTTATAAATGTTATCATGAATAGATTTTTCTACATAATTATCATATTTCTATTGTTTCTTTCTTCCTGTTCTCTCAAAGAAAAGGAAGTAGCGATTTTAACGCCACAGAATACCCTTAACTCACAAGCAGGTGTGGCTTCCTATATCAATGGTTGTTATAACATATTTACCACAGGTTCCTGTTTTAAGACTGGTTATCAACCCTTCTTTTTGAGGGGAGATGAAATTTATGCACCATCATCATACGGAAATTTTTCGAGTAAGGCAGATAACCCCCAATCATCTCAAACTGGTAGTTTTTGGGGTTCGATGTATTCTGTTATTCAAAATGCCAATTATCTCATTGCCAATATACAGCCTATGAAACTTGATTCTGCCTATAAGGCAAGGACAGTTGGTGAATGTTACTTCTTGAGGGCATTTTGTTATTATTATTTGGTTAGGATATTTGGGGATGTACCCCTCAAGTTACAACCAACTACAGATGGAAAGCT
The DNA here is from genome assembly GCA_947378615.1 of Chitinophagaceae bacterium. GTDB lineage: Bacteria > Bacteroidota > Bacteroidia > Chitinophagales > Chitinophagaceae > Parasediminibacterium. The sequence continues at coordinate 2,629 of CANCKV010000370.1, forward strand.
AGTTAATTTTCCAAGGGTTTCAGCAGATACCATTTATCGACAGATATTTAATGACCTAAGTTTGGCAAATGCTACACTACTTCCCTATTCAAAACAGCCATTTGCCGAATTTGGTCATGCAACAAAGGGGGCGGCACAAGCTATTTTGTCATCAGCCTATCTTACTTATGGTAATAGGCTTGATTTGTTGGGTAATACAGCTTCTGCAAAAATCTATTATCAATTGGCTGAAAATTTTGCCGATAGTGTCATTAACTCTGGTCAATACAATCTAATTCCCAACTACAGTAACCTTTGGGATGTAGCTCAAGAAAAAAACGCATACAAGGAAGTGATTTTTGGCATTCATTTCATGAGGGATGCACAGGGCTCCTCAGCAGGTGTTGGGTCGGAGTATGCAGATATGTTTATGCCTGGAAATATGCCAAATGTGGCTGGGTATAACGTTTTAGTCAATATTTATAATACTAATGGTACCAAAAAGGATACTTCTAATCTTCCACAAACTGGTCAGGGTTATTTTTTAGTACAACCATGGTTTGTAAAAACGTATACTAGTGGCGACTACACAAATGATTATCGGGGTGATTGTTCTTTTTTAAGTAGCTGGGGGTATCAAACAAATCAAGGCGACAGTATTCATGTCTTTACTTATCCACAATCAATACCAACACAAACAAGTACATATTGGGTTTCTAGTAATGCTAATACATACTTACAGAAATATGTTGATCCTTATGCTTTCGATGCCCCTAATAATGAGAATGATTTGTTTATTATTCGATTGGCAGAGGTGTACATGATTAAGGCGGAGGCAGAAAATGAAATTAATGGTCCGACTGGAGTGGCTTATTCTGCTTTTAATATGTTGAGGGCAAGGGCAAGAAATGCTAATGGGGTTTTGAGAACAACACCTGCAAACTTACAGACAGGTTTGACACAGGCACAATTCAGGATGAAGATTAATGATGAAAGGGCTTTGGAATTGGTAGGCGAAGGACATCGGTGGTTTGATTTGATACGTCAAAAATCACCAAATGGTACGACCATGTTAGAGTATCAATTATCGACAGTGATTCCTTCTTTTACTCAAGGCATGCCGGTTTGGAATGGTAAAACGAAGACATGGGGAGGGGGATTGACTTATCTGCCTGGGGTTCCATCTTTTCTGCAAAGGTTTCTGTTGCTACCGATACCCTTTAATGAAACATCTACGAATCCTGCGATAACTTATCAGAATCCGGGGTACTAGTTGTTAGTTGTTAGTGGTTAGTGGTTAGTTGTTAGTTGTTAGTGATGAGTGATGAGTGATGAGTGATGAGTGATGAGTGATGAGTGATGAGTGATGAGTGATGAGTGATGAGTGATGAGTGGATGGAGAATGGGTAATTGGAAAATTGAAAATTGAAAATGGAAAATGAGATTATATGAGAAGTAGAATGAGAATGCATTGTGGCGAAATTAAAATTAGAGGGATGGATAATGATGTAATTACATTTTTAAAATAGAACAGATTGGATATTATAAACAATAATTTTTTACTTAATACTTTTTATTTTTTTACTTTAACATTGGCTTTTATGAAAAAACACTTCACACAAGGTTTATTAACCTTAATCGGCAAGCAACTAACAGTGTTGCCCATTTTTCTTTTGATTGGCTTTATTGCCAATGCACAACATGCCTATTATTGGGTAGGTGGTACTTCGGGCAAGTGGAGCGATTCCACCAATTG
>CANCKV010000371.1 GCA_947378615.1 Chitinophagaceae bacterium
CAATCAACAAAATTACGGAAGCACCGAATGCTTTTGCCTCAATAATTTGGTATTCATCAATCATAAAATCCTTTCTTAACAAAGGAATCTGATTGAGAGTCGCATCTCTTGCAGCCAATAAATCGGCTAAACTACCCCCAAAGAAATGACTATCTGTTAATATTGAGATACCCGATGCCCCATTTTGTGTATAAGCATTTGTTACGTCCTTAACTGTTGACGTGTTGTTGATAACTCCTTTAGATGGTGATTGTCGCTTATATTCAGCAATTATTCCTGTTTTGGTTTCATCTAACAAGTGGGTAGTTAAAGACAAACATGGGATTGAAAATAAAGGCATTGCTTTTAATTCAGCAACACTTCTTAATGCTTTTGCAGCTTCAACTTCTGTTTTTTTATATGCAACTATCTTATCTAAAATATTCATTTCTAATTAATTAAAAAACAACCTATTTGATTCTAATTCAAACAAAATAATAAACAAACCGTTCAGTTCAATTGAAAATAGATTGTTATACGAATCAAAATACTCAATTTATATCTTTTTAAAAGTCCTGACAATAATTAGAAACTATTGCAAAGCAATCAACTTTTGTAAAGCGTTCAATGCAGCCTTACTCTCCAAACTATTAAGAGCTGCTTGAAATGCTTCCTCATAGCTAGTATAGTTACCTGTACAATGTAAAGCCATAGCAGAATTAGCCAAAACCACTGCATTTTGAGCATCTGTTCCATCTCCATTTATAATAGAACGGAACAATTCAGCCGACTCTTCTACGGTATTTCCTCCATAAATATCTTGTGGAATAACGACTCTTTTACCTAATTGAAGCGCAGTTTTAATACTCTCCCCATTATTTGTAATGACCTTCGTATCATTCGTAAGCGATATTTCATCATACCCATCTAGGCTATGAATAATCGTAAAAGCCCTTTCTGTTTGTTGCAATAGATAATTATAGATACGTGCCATTTCCAAATTATAAACACCTACCAACTGATACGTTGGAGATGCAGGATTAACCATCGGTCCCAACATATTGAAAAAAGTTCGTACACCTAAATTCCTACGCATTTGTCCAACAACCTTTAAAGCTGGATGAAATAAAGGAGCATGAAGGAAACAAATCCCCGCCTCTTCTACTTCTTTCTTTAACTTGTCATTATCATTTTTGAAATGATAACCTAATTGTTCCATCACATTACTAGCCCCACTGATAGATGATGCCCCATAGTTACCATGTTTCGCAACTTTTTGTCCTGCACCTGCCACAATAAAACAACTAAGGGTAGAGATATTGAAAGAGTTTTTACCATCTCCCCCTGTACCAACAATATCCATCAATTTATGATTACCTAAATCTATCTTTACGGACAATTCGAGCAATGCATCACGAAAACCTTGTAATTCATTGATTGTTATACTCCGCATTAAATACACAGTAACAAAAGAAGTTATCTCATGTTCGTTATAAGTTCCATTTCCAATACCAATCAACACGTCTTTTGCCTGTTGATAAGAGAGCGTTTTATGCTCGAATAGAAATTGTAAAATCTTTTTCATTTAATATGTTTTATCGCAATTATATTTTTTTCCAACACAAAGACCCAAATACTCAAAGTTGCTCAAAGAAAAAAATAAGAAGAAAGTTAAGCTTTGCAACTTCCCAAAAGCTTAAAGCTTTCGGGAAGTTTTTGACTCATATCTCATCACTTATAATTCATAACTCTGAGTCAGCCAATTTCTCATTATCGTTTCACCACAAGGGGTTAGTACACTTTCGGGATGAAACTGAACACCTTGAACATCATAAGTCTTATGTTGCAAAGCCATGATAAAATTGTGTTCTTCACGAGCAGTTACCTCCAAACAATCAGGGAATCCTTCATCACTAACTACCCAACTATGATAACGACCAACAATAAACTCATCTCTCAAACCAGCAAAAAGAGGACTTTTTGCCTTATACCCTTTACTTTCTACCTCTACAACCTTAACCGGCGTAGCAATTCCATGATAAACAGAAGTAAGATTTGTTAGATTTCCTCCAAAAGCCTGACCAATTGCCTGATGACCAAGACATACGCCCAAAATAGACTTTGTTGGTGCATATTGTTTAATCAAAGGTAACAAAAGTCCTGCTTCTTCTGGAATTCCAGGACCAGGAGAGAGAATAATCTTGTTGTACCTATTTACATCTTCCAAAGGAATTTCATCATTACGATAAACATCCACCTTTATATGTGTAATCTTTTCTACTAAATGAACCAAGTTGTAGGTAAAAGAATCGTAGTTATCAAAAACCAATATCTTCAAACCATCAAAACCACCTTGTACTGAAGCATTTATATTTTCCATCTTTTTTAAGTTATACGTTGTAAGTTATACGTTGTAAGTTGTAAGTTATACGTTATACGTTGTAAGTTATACGTTGTAGGATTTAACGTATAACGTATAACTTACAACTTAAAACTAAATTTCCTTTGCCGCTTCTATTGCCTTTTTCAGTGCATTTAATTTATTATTTACCTCTTGTAATTCACTTTCAGGAATACTCGCAGCAACCACACCCGCACCTGCCTGATAAAATAACGTATTGTTTTTACTCAAGAAAGTACGAATCATAATTGCATGATTACAACTACCATCAAAGCCCATAAATCCAATGCCTCCACCATAATAGCTACGACTTGTTGTTTCGTTACTATCAATTAATTGCATGGCTTTTATTTTTGGAGCTCCACTTAATGTTCCCGCAGGAAAAGTCTTAGCCAATAATTCGAAAGGATTAGCATTCGGACGAACTGTGCCATTCACTTCACTCACCAAATGAATTACATGACTATAATATTGTACTTGCCTGTAAGTTTTAACTCTAACATCATCACAAACCCTACTTAAATCGTTACGGGCAAGGTCAACTAACATTACGTGTTCAGCATTTTCTTTCGGGTCTAACAAGAGTTTTTGAGCAGCTTCAGCATCTATTACATCATTTCCTGTACGCTTGAAAGTGCCTGCAATAGGATGAACAATTGCAGTGCCTTTGTTAATTATCAATTGACTTTCGGGTGAAGAGCCCATCAATTTATAATCGCCATAATCGAAATAGAAGAGATAAGGCGAAGGATTAATGTTCCTTAATGCACGATACACATTCAATTCATCACCTGTAAAGCCTTGTTGAAAACGACGACTTAATACAATTTGAAACACATCTCCCCTAAAACAACTTTGGATGCCCTTCTTTACCATTTCCACATAAGCTTCATCGGTAATATTTGAAGATTCTCGACCCTTGATTGCAAAAGGATAAGTGGGGACGTCCTTACTCTTAATCAAACTTTCAACAACCTGTGCTTCACTTGGTAAACCCGTAATTACATTCTCGCACAAATACAATTCATCCTTAAAATGATTGATAGCAATCACATATTGATACAAACGATAGCGCATCAAAGGAATGACAGGCTTAGGGGTATCATGCAAAGAGAGAGAAACCGTATCGAAAAATTGAACAGCATCATAGGTTGTATATCCATAGAGTCCTTGTGCAAACTTAGCAGCAGCTTCATCTCTACTATTTCCGTCCTTATTCTCCTGATTGGTAATTTGAAAGCGATTCATAAAAGCCCAAACTTCGTCAGGAACAGCTTTAGTGTTAGTAATCGCAATCCTTTCGGGTTCTTGACCAGGTAGTTTATATTCAATGCTACCAGTATCGGTAATTTCTATACCAGCGATTGCATGAATTCCGATAAAACTGTAGCTATTTTCAGCCACATGATTATCAGTACTTTCCAATAAGATGGTGTCCCTAAATCTGTCACGCACTCTTAAATAAATCCCTACAGGTGTATAAACATCTGCAAGCATTTTCTTGATAGTAGTTGTAATTTCAATTTTATTCATAAATCAATTTTATGTTACGAGTTGTTAGTTACTAGTTTCAGGTTACAAGATTCAAGTTGCTGCTATTTTCAAGTACTTGTATCCTGAAACTTGAAACTAGTAACTTGAAAATTACTGTTAACCGAGACATTTAATCAAAAAAAAACCCCGACTAAATGTCGAGGCTTTTTTCAATTATATGAAAATGTATTGGCAATGCCATTACAAGCCCCTTACAAGGATTGTGTGCCACCACCAATTTATATTTTGAGAAATTTGTTTCATTGCGTTGCAAATATGGGAATTGATTTTATTATGACCAAATTTATTTTTCCTTAATTTTATTTCCCGCCTTCTCCTTCGTGTTGTGCAATAATTTCTTTCATAAATGCCAATACTTTAGAAGAAAATTCTTTTCTTTTTAGAGCATACTCAATGGTAGTTTTAATAAAATCTAATTT
>CANCKV010000372.1 GCA_947378615.1 Chitinophagaceae bacterium
TTACTTATCCTCCACGCAAAGGCACCGGAGGGAAAATAACCCCACCTGTTATTGGGTGTAAACTTTGATGATCCATCTGCCCTGAAAGAAGCGGTAAATAAATATTTTGCATCCAATGTATAATTAGCCCTTGTGAGAAAAGAAAGTAATGTCCAATTTTGGGGGGGTGTTGAACTAATGGAATAGGGAGTACCTGTACTGAGGCTTCCTAAACCTAATGACTCTGATGCCAAGGGAATTTGTCGAGCAGAAAAGCCGTAATTATCTGTAACGTCTCCTTGTTCTGTACAACCCCCCACCAAATTCAAAGTGCTTCTATTACTCAATTTTTTATTATAGGTAAGTGTATTCTCATTCACCCATGTATTATGCTCATCAAAAGAAATAGATCCATTTACACCATTAATTCCGGTCTTACTTCCTGAACGTGTATTGGAATTATTGAAGATATCCGTCCTAAGAACACTTCTAGAGAAACCTAATGTTGTCCTTAATCTTAGGCCAGGGATAATTAAATAATCTGCATAAGAGTTTACAGTAAACACATTAGTAGTATTCACCTTAACTTGATTCTTTACTGTGATGAGAGGGTTTGTAATGTAATTAGTAAGTGGATCTGCGGTAGGGTCATTTAATTGATCTATCAAATCAATTGTTGAGTCGCCTGTTACGGGACGATAACCCCAAACATTTCCCATCAAAGCAGGAACAGAAGTACTATTGTCTGTTGGTGGAACTCCATTTTGAACCAAATTACTGTAATTTACATTGATACCTACCTTTAGTTTATCATTTATTGTCTGATCCAACACAAGTCTTCCTTGATCACGCTTATAATCTGAGTTCCAAATAATGCCGTTTTGATTGAATGACGAGGCCGTAATTGAATATTTTGTTTTATCTGTTCCGCCTGTAATGGCCAAATGTGCATTTGTTTGACTACCAGTCCTAAACATCAAATCCTGCCAATTGATGCCCTCAACATTTTTGTATGATTCAATGGTTTGTCCATTTCTCAAATAGATATTTTTGGCATTGTTAGAATCCAATTCAAATTGGTACTTTACAAAATCATAAGGTCCCATCAAGGGTATTTCCTTTAGGTGTTTTTGATTTCCATAATAAGTATCAAAAGCAATGACAGGGGAACCAATCTTTCCTTTTTTTGTAGTTATGATAATGACCCCATTTGCGCCTCTTGATCCATAAATTGCAGTGGCAGAAGCATCTTTCAGAACTTCCATACTTTCAATCTCAGAAGGGTCTATAACATTATTATTTGGGTTTTCAATTGGAAATCCATCGATTACATATAGGGGGGAATTGTCTTGAGTAATAGAATTATTGCCTCTAATAACTATGTTTACGGTTGCGCCAGGCTGCCCATCAACTGATGAAACCTGTACTCCAGCCACTCTTCCAGCTAAAGCTTCATCAAAAGAACGAACAGGAGCTTTCTGTAAATCATTCATATCTACTTTTGAAACAGAACCTGTAACGTCCTTCTTTTTCACAGAACCATATCCAATCACCACTAATTCATCTAACTTTTTTGAGATTTGAAATAGTACAATATCCATAGAACCAGCTGATATACTCCGTTCAACGGATTCATGTCCAATAAAACTGAATACCAATATTGCATTTTTATCTTCTACTTTTAAGGAAAAATGGCCATCTTTATTACTAAAAGTACTCTGAGTGGATTTTTTTACTTTGACTGTCACTCCTTCCATTGGATTTCCTAGACTGTCTTTTACAGTTCCAGTAATTTCTATTACTACTTTCTCTTGATTAGGTACGTTTTTTTTTTCAATTAGAATGGTTGGTTCATTTACAATACCAATAACAATGGTTTTGTCTTTTATTGTATAATTTAGGTGTTGATTTTTTAAACATATATCCATCACTTCATTAATCGTAGCATTTTTTACATTGATATCGAAAAGCTTAGCTTGTCTTAATGTTGACGAATTGTAAAAAAATACAAATCCTGTTTGTTTCTTGATAGAACTAAAAACTTCTTCAAGGCTACTGTTTTTTGCGGAGAAAGTAATTTTTTGGCTATAAAGTGCATTTGGGTGAAATACAATATTTAAAGTAAGTAGTAGTAAGAAAAACAATATTTTATTCAATGCAACAGGCATAACATTTTTTTTAACAGTAAGCAATTCTTTCATAATAAGCAATTTAGTGCAGCAGAACATATAGATATATTCAAGTCATGTATAATATCCAACCTATAATAATGTAAAATTCAATAAAACCTAGTGTGTAATCGTTAATACTCGTTTATCAATTTTATAGTGTAATCCCGTTTTAGATAATATTTCTAAAACATCATTCAATGGCAATGTTTTTTGAATTTCACCTTCGTAATATTCATTTGAGATGTTCCCTTGATACTTTATTTCTATATCATACCACCTTGCTAACTGTCTCATGATGGTTTTTGTATCAGAATGGTCAAATTTAAAATAACCAAAAACCCAATCTACAATTACATCTGTATTTACTTTTGAAATATTACCATTTGAATATTGTTCTCCAGGTTTTAAATAAGATTTACTGTTTACAACAACTTTACCTTGTAATAAGGTTGTTTTAATATGTTCCTCATCTGCATAAGCGTTAATATTAAAATGAGTACCTAATACTTTGATTTCTTCTGTTCCTACTCGAACTATAAATGGCTTATTAGCGTTATGTGCGACTTCAAAATAAGCTTCACCTGTTATTTCAACTATACGCTGATTCCCAGTGAATAGGGTAGGGAAGTGTAAAGAAGAACTTGCATTTAACCATACCTTAGTGCCATCAGAAAGTGTAATGTCTTCTTGTCGGCCTATTGGAGTTATTAAAGTGGCGTAATCAACTACAGAACCTCCTTCTTGAATGATGGCATCTTTATTTTTTGCAAAACCTTCAAAGTGTGTTCCATTCTTCAAAGAGTCTAAAATAATTGACTTTCCATTAGATAACTTGAGTATGGCACCCTTGTGACCTGGAAGAATAATGGATTGTTGATTACTTTTTACATTTGAATTGTTAGTTTGATTCGTACTATAATAAAAATAAGTAATTCCAATTGAAAAAATTAAAATTGCAGCAGCATAAGAAATGGTTTTCCTAAGTCGAGAATAAATATTGATAACTTTAGAAGTATGTGATTTTTCAGTATTAAAAATAGATTGTAAAATTTGGTTTGAAGATTCTTCAGATAGTTTAACATCATTTTTACCCAAAACTGGATAAAGTTCACTAAGCCTATCAAGTTCAAGTTCATTAGCAGGGATTTTTAAAAGTTCATAAAACTCCTTTCTCTCTTCTATAGTAAGATTTTTGCTAACTAACTTTTGGAACAATATTTCAAGCCTTTGATTAACCATATATTAATAAGACTATCAAAGTTGTTAGTTGTTATTAGTCAAACTAAAAATAAAATGTAAATAATTTGAATAAAGGATAATTCCAATACTTATTAGGTCTAAATGGCTAGATAAAAACGCCCTCACATTTCGTATGGCAATGGTTAGATGTACACTAACTGTGGCAGGTGCAATATTTAAAAGTGAGGCAATCTGTTCCCTTTCATAACCTTTTAATCTTGATAATTCAAATATTTTCTTTTGTTGAGGACTTAATTTTTCTAAGGCTTCTTCAATCAATTTTTTTAAATCATATTCATTAATCCTATCGGCAGAATCGTTTACGATAAAAGGCAAGTGTGAAACCAAATCTTGTTGATGTAAACCTTCTTTTGCAATCTTCTTTAAGGCAGTGAGTGATAAATTTCGCGTAATAGTGTATAACCAAGAAGCTAATGAATCAATTTCTTGTAGTTTAGCCCTGTTCTTCCAAACCCGCAAAAAAACGTCCTGTACGATTTCTTCAGTAATAAATTGGTTGTCTGTATAAGTTAGGGCGATTGTATAAACATTGTCTTTATGCGCAAAGAAAAACTTTTCAAATGCCCTCCTATCACCATTTATTATATCAATCAAATTGTAATCACCCATGAGGCCGACAATACTTAATGAAAAAATAATTACAAAATTAGTGTTTTGATTGACTTTATCATCTTAAAAGCTTTTAGACGACAAAAATTAATATTCATTAATTTGTTTTGAACGTCAAAAATGAAATTTGTTTCTTTTGTACAAAATGAACTTCAAATGAAATATCCCTACTTAATTCAAAAGAAATCTATTCTTGAACAACAAAATCCAATATAATAAAAGGCATATAATAATTTCAAAAATGAAAGCCAAAAGAATTTTTAATATTTTTTTATGCCTAATATACCTACAATTTATTATTCAAACCCAACACTCATTTATCATAATTTATA
>CANCKV010000373.1 GCA_947378615.1 Chitinophagaceae bacterium
CATTTGGACTGACACCTACTGCATAAGGCCAATTACCTACAGCAACAGTTGCAGATACAGTATTAGTGGCAGTATTAATAACACTCACTGTATTACTCACTTTATTTCCTACATATACCCTCGTTCCATCTAGACTAACACCTATTCCCAAAGGACTTATGCCAACAGGAATGGTAGTTACAACCTTATTAGTAATTGTATTAATTACACTTACCGTAGCACCATATTCATTTGCGATATAGGCATAAGCAGTATCTCCTTTGCCAAAAGTGAAAATACTATCACTCGTTGCTATTCCATTTGCGGTTGTAACAATCAGGTGACCACTTGTTCCATGACTAACAAAGGCAGTAATACTTGTGGCACTATTTACTTTGAAAGAATCAACTGAAGTGCTACCAATTGCAACTGCTGATGCACTCATAAAGTTTGACCCTGTTATTAAAATAGGAGTGCTTGTTCCAGGACAAGAAGTATTTGGAGTAAAGTTCGAAATAGAAGGTGTAAGATAATCACCATATAAGGCCTTTACTTCTTCATAATTCAAAGCCCTATTATAAATCCGTGCATCATCAACTTTTCCAACAAAGGGATGATACCCAAGTAGAGAAGCTCTTTGACCAAAATATAGCGACGTAATCGCAGTATTGATAGTGTAATTATTGGAATCAATTAGCTTACCATCTAAGTATAAATTATGATGCAGACCATTGAATGTATAAATTTCATTATGCCATTGACCATCTGACACATATTTTTTACCACTTAACCCTGTACCATAAGTATTCAAGAATAAGAATCCTTGTTGTGTCTCACAATTTATTTGAGTTGAAGCAATTTTTGGACCAGCATAGCCTGTACCATAAGTCATTATTGAGTTAGCACCTCGCCCTGTTATTGTATCATAACTCAAGCTTGTTGTTTGAAACCAAACAGATACAGAACGAGGCGAATTGTCAATAGGTAAATTAGGATTTGATATAATATAATCACCCGAATTAAAGTTATAGGCACTATTAGCTTTGCCAAATCTATCCGTAGTAAGTGTTGCCCCAATAACTGTTCCATTATTTCCATATCCACTACTATCTACCGCATTACCAGTAAAAGGATAATAAGCCATGAGTCCATTGCTTAGGTTAACTTGGGCATCAGCAAACATTACAATGAGTAATGTTGTACAATAAAGAATAATTCTTTTCATTTTAATTAAGATTTGTTTACCCACACTTTAATTTACGTAGCAGGTGACCCGTAGCTTTTTTTGATAAAAGTGGCAGCCACACTTTTCAAATATTTATATATTTTGAAGTTTATAAATTGGATGTTCTTTTTCGCATTTCGGGCATATTATCAAATCATCGTCTTGCTGTTCGAAAGCTGTAATGATGATTACCCCACATTCACAATTCACTTCTATAATCTCTTCTTCATCTAAAATTTCCAAATCTGTATCTAAATTCATCTTTTGATTCTTTAGTGAATAATCTTTTGTATCACACCTTCAACCCTATACCTTAATACTTACAACCTAATACTTAATACCTACAACTAAATACTTACTCCACCACCATTTTTTCATTTATTTTTTTTCCATCTACCATTATCATTTGTACGATATAACATCCCTTTGCTAAATTAAAATCTACCCGGTGTTGACTGTTCGAAACATTTAAGATCCTTTTAGCCACAATCCTTCCTACATTATCTACGATGCAAACTTCTTTAATGCTTTTTCCATTCAACATGATATAGTCCCTTGCAGGATTCGGATAAATTGAGAAATGAGCATTATGAAATGAAAGTTGTATCGAGATTATTTTGCTAAAACTGATTCTACCATCCTTATCAATTATTTGCAGACGGTAATAGTTGATTCCATCAAAAGGAAAATTGTCTATAAATTGATAAACATTACCACCATTTCCTTTTGTTAGTATATGACCAATTGTTTTAAAATCTGTTCCATCAGCACTTCTTTGGATATTGAAGTATTTGGTATTGAGTTCATTTGCAGTAGTCCAGTTATTTTGAACAGCTGCAACATTCCCATCCATTTGACTTAATTGATAGCTAATTATCGTCAATGGCAAAGTGGTGTTCCTGATTGCTGTTGTTGCAGTGTTAGTTACTACAGGGTCATTGTAATCGAAATAAATGGAGGCTTTATTATGGATAAAGTTACCTGAAGAAAGGGTATCCTGTGGTTGAACCTTAAAATGAATAAACCCATTACTCATTAATTGATTGCTGCCACTATCAATCAAATTAATATTTTGAAATTGGAAATAGACGATATTATTAACAAAGCCAATTGAGCTAGGAAAATAATTGTGTCCTACAATCTGAAATTCAGAAGGATTCAAAAGGTTACTTAATGTATCTGCTATTACAACATCATTTGCAACTGCATTACCCACATTCTGAAAATGAATAGTGTAATCAATTCCATCCCGATTTTTCACTTGACTTGTAGTTAATTCAGGAGTGGCATCCTTACTATTAGGATCAAAACTACCCTTGATAATGATACTATCATTAGTAAAAGCATTTGTTGTAGCAGAAGAGATAGTTGCTGAACAACTCAAGGTTGTTCCGAGCCCTGCAGATGGTTTAACAGTAAAAATAAAGAAAGGATACTGATACTTATTACTAAAATATTTATTGCCAAAATAGTGTGCACTCAAGGTATCCTGCCATTTGAGTGTATTTCCACTTTTGATTAAAAGAGGGATAGATGCAGAATCAAACCTGAGAATGGTTGAATCATAAGTGAAACTGACAGTGTCAAAACTATTAATGGTTCCTAAATTTTGATAGGCTACTGTGTAAGCTAACTTTTTACCAAGTAAAGCATTTTGCCAAGGAAATATATGAATACCCAAAGTATCGAATTTCCCAATAGGTTGGATGGCAATATCAGAAAGCGATAATTGTTCTTCATAAGAAGTAAAGCTAAGATGGATACTATTAGGAACTGCTCTATAAAAGGCAGTAGGATTCACAGTCAAACTAACACTTCCTGTATCAGTCATAGTAATATTGTATTGTCCTGATTCATTTGAAAGCACCGTTTGACCCGTACTTAACTTTATTGGGATATAAGGTATATACAACTCATTGCTGTCTTTGATACCATTACTATTATTGTCATAAAATACTCTTCCAAAAATTGTTGGATAAGCAATACATTGGTTTTTATTGTTAGTTGGATTACAAATAGGTAATCCAATTGGATATATGTTATCCTTGCCAGGATTGTTTGGAATACATCTCACGCCCGTATTGCTTACGTTTAATGAGTCTAATGAATTTGGCAGCTTGGGAAGACAAAACAAATTGCTATCCCCTTGACAATACAAATACTGTAGTTGATTCAATGAATCAAACGCAGGCAGAGACGAAATTGGGGTGGCACTAACATCCAAATAATTGAGTGAATTCGGTAGCTTGTAAGGCAAAGAGGCTAGTTGATTGTAGCTACATTCCAAAGAAAGAAGAGAATCAGGTAAAGTTGGCAACTTCAAAATCATATTATTGTCACAATCCAATAATGATAGTTTATTGGGAAGTGTAGGCATTGATTTGAATTGATTTCCATAACAATAGAAAAATTGAATAGTAGCAGGCAATGTAGGCATTGTTGTTAATTGATTACTTCCACAATCAAGTGTGTTAAGAGAGGGAGGAAGTAGGGGTAATTCTTTCAATTGATTAAAGGAACAGATAAGCACTCTTAATGAATCGGGAAGTATTGGCAAAGCCTGCATTTGATTTTCTTCGCAAGAAATATTAGTCAAACCCTTTGGCAAAGTGGGTAAAGAAACCAACTGATTAAATTCACAGTTTAATGACAAAAGTGAAACAGGTAAAGTTGGTAAGGTATTCAGTTGATTATTGTTGCAATATAAATAGCGAAGGGAATTAGGGAGTTGTGGCAATGAAGTCAACTGATTGCTGTCACATTTCAAATAGGATAGCTTCTTAAAATATTGTATTCCTGTCAGGTCTTGAATAGAATCATTGGAACCATACAAAGAGTCTTCATTTAAAATCCATTTGCAGGTGGTGTCCATCAATTTAGAATCATTAAAACACGCAGGATAACTACCTAACAATAACTTTTTAAAATTACTATCAGGTATGTTTACAAACTGCGCTTTCGAAATAATGCCCATCATAAGACAGGCTATTAAGACGAGGGTTAACTTCTTCATGGTTAAATTTAAAAAATGAAATCTTGCTTTTTTGTAAAAATAACGGCTATAATATCTATTACGCTTTTTATATAGCAAAAGGTTGGGTTTTGGAAAAATAAATTACAAAAAAGATAATTTTACTAATA
>CANCKV010000374.1 GCA_947378615.1 Chitinophagaceae bacterium
AAAATTTTAAAAGATTCTTCAGGCCATGCCAATTGCATTCTAAACAACAATGACATCATCACACCTATAACTCCCATAACAATACCAGTAATCAAATATTGTTTGGCAATCATCTTATGATCAATACTAAAAATATATTTAGTAATGAACGTATCTTTATGATGATGTTCGTGATCGTGAGCGTGATCCAAAGCGTGATCGTGAGCTTCTGCAGACATATTTACTAACTTTAAATTTTAAACTTTTTTACTAACTTCTTTTGAAACAACTACTTTATCATCAATCTTAACAGTAGTATCAACCACAGGAGCAACAAATTTTGCTTCAGTTGATGCAGGTTCAGCTTTTGAATCTTTGTAAACTTTTACTAAAGCTGGTTTTTCTTTAATCCATTTAGCAAATTCTTCAGGGGTATCAACTACAATTTTCATTTGCATATTGTAGTGTGAAGCTCCACAAATTTTATTACATAATAATAAGTAATCAAATGTATATGGATCTAAAGCTGTTTCTCCTTTTGCAACTAAATCTATACTCTTTTTAGCTCGTATTGCATTAATATTAGATACTTTCTCAATCATAAAAGGCATTTCTCGCATTTCATCTGTAGTATAAATTGGCTTGAAAGAAAATTCAGTAACCATTCCAGGAACACAGTTCATTTGAGCTCTAAAATGAGGCATATAAGCTGAGTGTAATACATCTTGTGAGCGCATTTTAAAATGAATCTTTTTACCTTTTGGAATATGCAATTCAGATACTACGATATCGTCCTGGGCATAAGCATCTTCTAAATCTACACCAAGAGTATTTACACCTTCAATGTAACGCACATTAGCTTTACCTAAAACATTATCTTTTCCAGCATATCGAGCTTCCCATGCAAATTGTTTTGCGTATAATTCGATTACAATTGTATCATCAGACTCATCAATAAACATAATATTTGTCCATGCATATAAACCGTATAAAATCAATACAGCGAGTACAACAGCAGGGATACCACTCCATATAACTTCTAACTTATTATTGTCAGCATAATACAAAGCAGTATTAGTCGTTTTCCCTCTATATTTAAAAGCAAAGTAATGCAACAATACTTGAGTGATAGCTTGAACAGTAAAAATTAATACCCAAGTGATATTCATTAAATTATCAATAGTAGAACCATGCTCAGAAGCAGGAGTTCCTAATACAAGATGCCCCCATTTAAAAAGACCGTAAATCGTAAAAATGTAGATAAAGGCTAAGAAAATAAACATCATGTAACCTTGTACATTATTATCATTATCAGTAGCAATTTGTGAATTTTTAGAATCACCACCTGATTGGGTCAAATCAAAAATCTTCGTCAATTGCCATAAGGCAACAGCCAATAAAACTAAAACTATAATTACCAACAAACTTGTCATCTGTTTTTGAATTTAAATATTAATAATGAAAATGCTTACTTTCTTCGATGAATGGATTTCTTTTTGGTAATAAAGGAGCTTTAGCCATAGCAGTAAAGACAACAAAAATAAATAAACCAAAGAAAAATAAAACTGAACTTATTTCTGACACACCAATGAACCATTGTGTACCTACAGTAGAAGGCATAATCATGTTAAAGAAATCAACATAATGACCTAATAAAATAACGGTACCCGCCATAACAATAACCCAAGTAATACGTTTGAAATCAGTATTGATTAAAATTAATATTGGGAAAAGGAAATTCATGACTACTGCTCCAAAGAATGGTAAATTATAATCATTTATCCTTGTTATGAAGTAAGTAACTTCTTCAGGAATATTAGCATACCAAATTAACATGAATTGGGAAAACCATAAATAGGTCCAAAAAACACTGATACCAAACATAAATTTTGCCAAATCATGAATATGACTTGTATTCACATGCTCTAAATATCCTTTTGATTTCATATATAAAGTTACTAATGCGATAGTTGTAATACCACTTACAAAGAAACTTGCAAAAACATACCAACCAAATAAAGTACTGAACCAGTGAGGATCAATTGACATTATCCAATCCCAAGACATAATAGATTCAGATACAATAAAGAAAACTAAAAACATTGCAGAAATGTTGAAATTTTTCTTATAAAATGAATTGTCATTTGATTCATCTTGAGACAAACAATTTTTTCTAGAAAAGTATCTATATAAATTCCAACCTAACAAGAAAACTGCTGCACGAATGATCCAAAAAGGAAAATTTAGATAACCAGTTTTAGCTTGAATTAGTGCGTCATGTTTTACTACTTCTGGATCCATCCAAATAAATAAATGATTCATTCCCATACCAGAAAGCAATAATAAAACGAAAAATATAACAGACATAACTGGTAAGAAAGAAGTTATTCCTTGCATTACTCTAAAAAGTACTGGTGACCAACCTGCTTGAGCTACTTGTTGAATGGCATAAAAAACCAAAACACCCATAGATATTAACATAAAGAAAATACAAGCAACATAAAGAGCTGACCATGGTTTATTTTGCAATTGATGTAAAACATGCTCTAAATGTGCATGATGTTCAGCTTCAGCATGAGCATCTTTAACAGAATGATGATCAGATGCAGCTGCATGATGTCCATGACTCTCGGCAGCTAATATATTTTCTACTTCTTTAATATCTTTAGGAGCAGTAAGAAAACCATAGCCAATCCCAAGAACTCCTAATAACATTAGAATAAGAGAAAACGTTTTTAATTTACTAGAAAAAGTGTACATATCTATAACGATGAGTTAATTTTACAATTATAATTCGCTTTTTAGTTTCATCACATATGAAGCAACCAACCAACGTTCATTTTGATTTAATTGATTAGCATGAGAACCCATAGAATTTAGTCCATAAGTAACTACATGGAAAATACTACCTTCAGTGATAACCCTATCTTTGTAGCTAGGTACACCAAGAAATTTTTCTTGTTTTACCAATTTACCTTTACCATCACCAGCCGTACCATGACAAATCGCACAATAAATTTCGAAAAGTTCTTTACCTTTATCTAAATCTCTTGATAAAGAATCCAACGGAGATTTTAAATTTGCTTTTGCAGCTTCATAACCAGCAGTTGTATTTTCGTATGCATAAGGTGTGAACCCTCTTTTAATTGTACCTACAACAGGTAATTGACCTTCTTTTCCATTTTTGAAAGCTTTAGATTCTGAATAAGTTTCATAACCTGTAGATTCATACATATTTGGAAAATATTGATAGTTAGGAGTTTTTTTGTCAAAACATGACGTTATCATAATAGATAACCCTAACAAAACTAATAATTTATATCCCCTTTTCATAACTATCTATTAATGCTTATCAATTACTTTTACTTCAATGGCACCAGTTGATTGAAAGAAAGAAACTAATTCACTTTCGTTATCATGAACTGCAACTTCCATTAAGAAATGATCATCTGTTGTTCTAACATCCGGATTCTCGGCATTTTTAAAAGGCCATAATTTACTTCTCATATAAAAAGTGATTACCATTAAGTGAGCAGCAAAGAAAACTGTCATTTCAAACATTACAGGTACAAAAGCCGGCATATTTTGTATATAACTAAAACTTGGTTTACCTCCGATATCTTGAGGCCAGTCCTCAATCATTATATAATTCATTAAGGTAACCGCTACCGACAAACCTATACATCCATAGATGAAAGCACAAATAGCTAATCTTGTGGAAGCCAATCCCATTGCTTTATCCAATCCATGAACAGGAAATGGAGTAAAAATCTCTTCAATATGATGATGTGCTGATCTTGTCTTTTTTACAGCATCCATCAAAACATCATCGTCATTATAAATGGCGTGTACTACTTTATTACTCATGATGTGAATTTTTATTTTCTTCTCTTAATTTTTTATAATTATCACCCGATGTCTTTAAAATTGTTTTTACCTCTGCTTGTGCAATTACAGGGAACGTTCTCGCATATAATAAGAACAATACAAAGAAGAAACCAATTGTTCCAATGAATATACCTATATCAACAAATGTTGGTGAGAACATTGTCCAAGATGAAGGTAAATAATCTCTATGAAGTGAAGTTACAATGATTACAAAACGTTCAAACCACATTCCAATATTAACCACAATAGATATAATAAATGAAAACATAATACTTGTTCTCAATTTCTTGAACCACATGAACTGAGGAGAAAATACATTACAAGTCATCATTGACCAATATGCCCACCAGTAAGGTCCTGTAGCTCTATTCAAGAAAGCATATTGTTCATATTCAACACCAGAATACCAAGCAACAAATAACTCTGTAATATAAGCAACC
Organism: Chitinophagaceae bacterium; assembly: GCA_947378615.1. Taxonomy (GTDB): domain Bacteria; phylum Bacteroidota; class Bacteroidia; order Chitinophagales; family Chitinophagaceae; genus Parasediminibacterium. The sequence continues at coordinate 4,308 of CANCKV010000374.1, forward strand.
CCAACGATTGAACCTGTAATCATAATAATGATATTCAT
>CANCKV010000375.1 GCA_947378615.1 Chitinophagaceae bacterium
ATGGCAATGGATGGAGCATCAGACAATTATATCATTGTATCAAAGTAGCTGAAGTGTTTCCTGATAACAAAATTGTGCACACAGTGTGTGCACAATTGAGTTGGTCGCACCTTCGCCTTATTATTGCAATAGAAGAACCATTAAAAAGAACTTTTTATACCCAATTATGTATTCATGAAAAATGGAGTGTTCGGGTATTTAGGGAACGAATCCAATCAATGTTGTTTGAACGTACTGCCATCAGTAAGAAACCTGAAGAAACAATTATCAATGACCTTGAACAATTGAGAAGTCAACAAACAATTAGTGCAGACCTAGTTTTTAGAGACCCTTATTTCCTTGATTTCTTGGGATTAACTGATGCGTATTCGGAGAAGGATTTGGAAACTTCCATTATTGTGGAATTAGAAAGGTTTATACGAGAAATGGGCAGTGACTTTGCTTTTATGGCTCGTCAAAAAAGAATCACTATTGACAACAGGGATTATTATATTGACCTACTATTCTTTCATAGAAGATTGAAATGTTTGATAGCAATAGATTTGAAATTAGGAGAATTTGAAGCGGGATTCAAAGGACAAATGGAACTATATCTCCGCTATTTGGAGAAATATGAAATGGTAGAAGGAGAAAGCACACCAATAGGACTTATACTTTGTACGGGTAAAAGCGAAGAACATATTGAATTGCTGCAATTGGATAAGAGTAACATTAGGGTAGCTGACTATCTTACAATTCTACCATCGCAACAACTACTGCAAGAGAAACTGCATAAGGCAGTGGAAATTGCACAGCACAAAATAGCAACACGGGCAAATAAATAACATATATCATGTCAAGAAAAGAAGCCTACATCAGACTAAGGCATATAGTCAATAAATTGAGAAGAAATAAATCGAGTTTCAAAGAAATATCAGATTATCTAGAAAGACAAGGTGAACTTGATGGTTATAATTTTACTATTTCTGACCGTACTTTCAAACGCGATAGGGATGAAATATTAGAAATATGGTCGATCGATATTAAATGGGATATTAAGCAAAAAGTCTATTACATAGAAAATGAAGGGGACTCTTTTAAAAAAGATAAACTTTATGAGGCATTCGACACTATTCATTTATTGAATATGAGTGAAGATTTGTCAAATTTCGTTCATTTTGAAAATAGCAAACCTAAGGGAACAGAAAACCTTTATTTACTGATTCATGCCATTAAGAGTAAACTGAGAATACAATTTGATTATGAAAAGTATTGGGATGACACCATTACTAAAAGATTTGTTGACCCTTATGCCTTGAAGGAGTTTAAAAACCGATGGTATCTTTTAGGCAAGACTGCAAATGAAGATGTTGTAAAGACCTTTGCACTTGACAGGATGATTGATATGGAAGTAACTAAGATTCGGTTTGAAGTGATTCCATCCTTTAACATGAAAGAAATGTTCAGGTATAGTTATGGCATTATTACTCCAAAAGAACAGCACCCCGAAGAAATCATTCTTTCCTTTGAATACGAGCAAGGTAAATATATAAAGAGTCTTCCCTTGCATGAATCTCAGGGGATATTAGTAGATAATGAAGATGAATTGCGGATAAAACTAAGACTGAATGTTACACATGACTTATTCATGGAGTTACTTTCTTTCGGAGACAGTGTGAAAGTGTTGCAACCACTAAAATTGGTGGAACAAATAAAAGAAGCCCACGAAAAGGCTTGGAAACAATATTTCAATAGCTAATCAATCTTACGTTGACTAATGTGGCAAGTGTTGAAGTAGTTAATGAAATTTTGATTGATGTTTAGATAATATCTTTTATTTGTCTTGGCTACGTCAAATTATGGTGTTGTTTGGATTCGTTACAACCAATATTCAGTGTCTATTGGTACAATTGGCACTTTATTTTATCACTTTCTTCCAATATTCAACGTAATAGTAAAACGTATAACTTACAACTTAATACTTAAAACATGGATACTCAAACAGCATTTGACAGAAAATATTACGTTAAACCCGATGGCCCACAAACTGACAGTTCTAGTGGAATCTCAAATAAGACAATCAGCTTTGTTGAACTGCATCAAATGGCTAATAATCATTTTATATCTACTGGTATAGATGGAATTGATAAGGCTATAGGTGGTTTCCACTTAGGAAAAGTAGCAGTGATTGCAGGTAAGAAACATATTGGCAAGACAAAACTCATCACAGAAATATCTTTGAATATTGCCAATGACAATCCCGTTCTCTATTTTAGTTGTGGTTATGACTTGCATCTATTATATAATGGTTTTATGAAAGAAATGACTTCCAAAACAATTGAACGTTCAAAACAAAATAGATTTTTAAAGAGAGGGGGTGTTAAATCAAAAAAGGCAGAAAAGAGTGTAATCGACTACAAACTTTTTTTTAATCAAGGCTATTATCCAACTATCGAGGGTTTTAAAAGAGATTGTGAAATGGAAATAACGGATAAGGGAATAAAAGTGGTCGTGATTAATTATTTTGAGAAATTGGGTCGCGAAAAAGAGGGACAAGCAAAAGGACAGATTGATGAACAAGTGATGAAGGTTTTGGTTAAAATGGCAAAGGAACTAAGCGTTTTAATAATTGTCATCAGTGATTTGAAGTATGACTTCGATGTAAATGACTCCTGTATAGTTCCTCCAATTAATTGTTTGCCGGGTAGTTGGGCAATAGAGCAAAATGCTGATATCATTCTATTTATGATGGAGAATGAAAAGGGAGAAAAGGAATTAGTCATTGCAAAGGGTGATGAAGATAACTTAGGAATGAGGTATAAAGTGATTTAATCATTTGTAATAAAGTAAAACTCATATATAGTTCCAGAAATAATTTAAGCATTGAATTTCTCGCCTGTGATGAAAAAGTTCAAAAAGATTTATATCATCACTAGAATGTCATTCAAGAGGACCTTACTCCTCATGATTGCCACCGTCTATCAATTCCAAAAACTCATTCTCAGTTATCACCTTAATCGTATTAATCTTTTTGGCCTTCTCCAATTTACTTCCCGCATCATCACCTACAACCAAATAGTTAAGTTTACTACTTACTCCACTCACAATCTTTCCTCCCTTTTCTTCTGCAAGTGCTTCCGCCTCACTTCTTTTCAATTTAGAAAGTGTTCCAGTAAATAGAAATGTCTGCCCAACTAATCCCCCTTCTACAATCGCTTCTTTCTTACTATTAATCAACTGTAATCCTAATGCTTCAAGTTGATTAAGCATCGTAATATTCTGTTCATTACTAAAGAAATGATGAATACTCTTTGCTACTTTAACACCTACATCATCCAATTGTTGTAGGTCTTCCTCAGTCTTTGAAGTGAAGTCTAATAAATGTTCCACTGAATTTGCTAATGCTTTTGCAGTCGTTTCTCCCACAAAACGTATTCCCAAACCATAAATCAATCTATATAATGGCTGCTGTTTACTTGCCTCAATAGCAACAGTCAAGTTGTCAATACTCTTCTTGCCAAATCCTTCTAAAGTAGATAATTGTGAAAAGTCGAGGGTATAAATACTTGGAATGTCTTTCAAAAGGCTCATTTCATAAAACTTCCGAACATTCGCCTCTCCAAAGCTTTTGATATCCATGGCATCCTTACTCACAAAGTGAATGATTTTTTCAACTACCTGTGCAGTACATTCTATATTGATACAACGCCAAACAGCCTCTCCCTCTTCCTTAAAAAGTTGACTCTTGCATACAGGGCAAGCTGTAGGAAACTTAATAGGCAATTCAGTTCCATCCCTCAAATCAGGCTGACTCTTTACTATTTGTGGTATTACATCACCCGCTCTTTCTATCAAGACAGTATCTCCGATTTGCAAATCCTTTTCTCGAATATATTCTTCATTATGAACCGAAATACTACTAACAGTTACTCCTCCTACCTGCACAGGGTCAAGCTTTGCAACAGGAGTTACTGCGCCTGTTCTGCCTACTTGAAATTCTATGTTTCGGAGCTTTGTTGTCGCCTGCCGTGCCTTAAACTTAAAGGCAATTGCCCATCGTGGATGATGTGTTGTCATTCCTAATCTATCCTGCAAGGCAAAATCATTGACTTTGATTACCATCCCATCTATTTCATAAGGAAGTGTATCCCGCAATTGTTCAAATTCATGTACATGTTTTATCACCTCATCTACTCCTGTAACCACCACTTTTTCTTTTTGGGGAGAACGGAATCCTAGATCCCATAGAAACTTAAGTGCATTAGAATGTGCTGTCAAGATTTGCTGATAGTCATTTTCATTCGTTTCAGCAGTAGAGAACAAATCAAGATTTACCTTTTGAGAAGGCGGTG
>CANCKV010000376.1 GCA_947378615.1 Chitinophagaceae bacterium
CCAAAGAGTATCTGAAGACCTCCAAAATGCGTATCATCCAGCACTATGCAGCCCCTTGCAATGATGAACAGTAGCGATTTGTGAGAAGAATGAAAAGATGTAAGGCTTCAAAACAGGGTAAGGAATAGAGTGATTACGGCCTTTTCCCACGGGAGGGGTTTTGACCTTTGTAACCACTTTTTTTAAGAACATATTGCAAATTGAAGCCCTTTATCACTCTCCACCAAATCTACTTTGATTACAAGTGACTTTTTCAAAAAATAGTCATGATTTTGGCGCAATATTAACGTCTCCGCAACTGCACAAATACACCAAACGGCAAACGTTATACTTTCATTTGGATGTTTTACAAAAAATAATAAAACAGAAAACAGTATTTCAAATCTCTTATCCTAAAAAAAATGGCATTATAGGGGCAGTCCTGTATTTTTTCGTAGTATTGTGAAAAGTGTTTTATATGCGCAAGATTGCTTTGCTATTCATATTTGGATTGATTTATGCTGAAGTTTATTCACAATTAGCGACTTCTATTTTGCCCTTAATTCCATTGCCAAAAGAAATAAAAGTCTCCAACTCAACATTTAAGTTGACAAGTAAAACTAAAATTGTATTATTTGAACAGGATTTTAAATCAGAAGCCATTTTCTTGAATAATTATTTGAAAAGCAATTTCCAATTTGAATTAATTATCACTCCTTCTTTTCCTAAAACCGGGAATTATATTTTAATTAAACATACACCATCAAAATCGGATTCAAAGGAGCATTATGAATTGAAAATGAATCCTAAAAACCTTTCTATTATTGCAGAAACTAAAGAAGGACTATTTTATGGAATACAAACTTTGTTACAGCTAATGCCCATTGAAAAAACAGTGGACAATAAAATGGGAGCAGCAGAAGTAGAGATTCCTTGTGCCAATATTTCGGATTCACCACAGTATCAATTTCGTAGTATGCACTTAGATTGTAGCCGTCATTTCTTTTCAAAAGAAGAGGTAAAGAAGTATATCGACTATTTAGCCATATATAAATTTAATATTTTCCATTGGCATTTAACTGACGATCAGGGTTGGAGAATCGAAATTAAGAAGTATCCATTGCTCACTTCTATTGGCTCGAAAAGAAAGGAAACATTAGTTGGTCGCCCTAACGACAATAAATATGATGGAATTCCCTACAATGGCTATTATACACAGGAGGATATTAAAGAAATTGTTGTTTATGCAGCTGAACGACATATTACCATACTTCCTGAAATAGAAATGCCTGGACATTCTACAGCAGCACTTGCCGCCTATCCGCAATATTCATGCACAGGTGGTCCATTTGAAACTGCAACTAAATGGGGTATCAAAAAAGAAGTCTATTGCGCAGGTAATGATTCAACTTTTTTGTTCATTCAAAATATATTATCGGAAGTAATGGACTTATTTCCAGGAAAATACATTCATATTGGTGGTGATGAATGTCCAAAAGACCGATGGAAAACTTGTCCTAAATGTCAGCAAAGAATTGCTACAGAAAAGTTAGTGGGAGAAAATGAATTACAAAGCTATTTTATTAAACGAATTGAAAAGTATGTCAATTCAAAAGGGAAACAAATCATTGGATGGGATGAGATATTAGAAGGTGGACTCGCACCTAATGCGGCTGTGATGAGTTGGCGGGGAACAGAAGGGGGAATTACAGCAGCAAAACAAAAGCATTTTGTGGTGATGACTCCTGGTAAACCATGCTACTTTGACCATTATCAATGGAAAGATGTCAACAATGAACCGATTGCATTTGGTGGCTACAATCCCCTCGATTCTGTTTACGCCTATAATCCAACTCCAAAGTCACTGACTGAAGAAGAAGGCAAATTCATTTTGGGTGCGCAAGGTTGTGTATGGACAGAATATATAGCGGATTTCGCAAAAGTTCAATATATGTCGCTACCTAGAATGGCCGCTTTATCAGAGGCATTGTGGACACCTTCTGCAAAAAAGGATTATAACAATTTCATTTCGAGGTTGAAATTACATTCCAAAATGTTGGACAAATTGAAGATTAACTATTCCAAGCATTTTATAAAACAAGAGTAAATTCTGGTTTCAAGTTTCAAGATTCAGGTTATAATTAACTTAAAACCTGAAACCTATAACTAATTATTTGTCCATTTATCAACGATTTACAATTATTTAACTATACTTAATTGTCCTTTCATAACAAATAAAACATTTGGATAGGTTATACCTTTATTTTTGTTTCTCTTAAAAAAAATTGTAATGGGTTTAATTGTTTTGGTTATTTTTATTATTGGATGGCATGTTGGGATGTATGGACTTTTTAAAAAAGCTGGATTAAATCCAATATTAGCCTTGATACCTCTATATAGTACATGGCTGATTGTCAATAAATGTGAAATCAAGAAAGTTTGGTTTTGGCTTCAGTTGATACCAATTGCAGGGCAGTTTATTACCATTTGGATTACTATCATCTTTGTAATGCATTTCAAACGCTTTAGTTTGATAGACCACACACTTGTCACCTTTGCACCGTTTGCCTATTTACCATATATAGGATTTAATCAAGAAGATAAGTGGTACGGAAAAGAAGTGGTTGCTGCCTATAAAAAAGAGCCTTCCCGTGAATGGATAGATGCAGGTGTTTTTGCCATTGTTGCGGCTACATTAATTAGAACTTTTGTATTTGAAGCTTATGTAATTCCGACAGGGAGTATGGAAAGAACGCTATTGATTAACGACTTTCTATTTGTAAGTAAAATGAGTTATGGGCCAAGAATTCCAATTACGCCCGTTTCTTTCCCTTTTGTACACAATACAATGCCAGGTTCAATCACAACTCCATCATACATTAAGTCAATACAAGTACCGTATAAGAGGCTTCCAGGTTGGGTAGAAGTCAAAAGAAATGATGTAGTCGTTTTCAACTTTCCTGCGGGAGACACTATCATCAATCTGCCAGATTTTGGAAGTAAACAGCCCTATTATGATGTATTGAGAAATCAATTTAAAGGAAACAGGGAAGCCTTAATGTCGGAATACCCAATTCTAGTTCATCCTTTTGATAAAACTGATAATTATATCAAACGTTGTGTGGCAGTAGGTGGGGATATTTTGCAGGTAAAAAAGGGGATTTTGTATATCAATAATGAATTGGGCTACAAACCAATTGACGCACAAACAGATTATCAGCTGACTCTCTCTTCTCCATTATCAACTGAATATCTTGAAAATGATTTAGGTATCAGAATAATGACTGATGATGAACATAATGTACGTTATAACAGAGAGGGGGATTATGGAGAGGACAATCAAAACGGATTGAATTGTATGATTAACTTGACAATTGACAATTACAACAAAGTAAAGGTCTTGCCAAATGTGAAGTCTATCACCCCGTTGCTAAAGGTAGGCGTGGATAATGACATGTTCCCTAATGACAGTACCAACAACAAATGGAATGTAGATAATTACGGTCCAATTACCATTCCAAAGAAGGGAGCCACAGTTACCTTAACTCCTCAAAATATTGCTTTATATAGACGTTTAATTACCAATTACGAGGGCAATACCTTAGAAGAAGCGAATGGGAAATTTATTATCAATGGTAAAGAGACTACAACCTATACACCAAAACTAAATTACTATTGGATGATGGGCGATAACAGGCATCGTAGTCAAGATAGTCGTTATTGGGGTTATGTTCCTGAAACACATATTGTAGGTAAGGCATCCTTGATTTGGTTCAGTTGGAATGACGGACCTAGATGGAAAAGATTGATGAAAACGATAAAATAATAATTGATGAATTTGTTTTCGAGAATTGCTTCAATTTTAAATTGTGCTAATTAACTTGAATAAGCTTAAGTAAATGATTACTGAAAAAGCTAAATGAAATAAGATAAGAGATAAATGATAATAGCAAAGCATTTTAAATGGGAAGCGGCACACAGAATACCTTGGCATGGAGGAAAATGCAAACACTTACATGGACACTCATATAAGATGATTGTAGAATTTGATGGGGAAGTGAATGAGAATGGAATAGTGATTGATTTTAATGACTTAAAGGGGCTTGTAAAACCTCATATTGAAAAGATAGATCATACTACCATCATTTCGGAAAAGGATAGTGAACTAAAAGAAGTCTTTGATAATAAAAATTGGAAATACTTTCTTTTACCCTTTGATTCTACTGCTGAAAATCTATGTAATTATTTTGCTTCTATTATCGTCAATGAAAATAAAAGTTTTCTTTTGGAAAATAACATATCGGCAATCGGTGTGAAAATATATGAAACAGAAACT
>CANCKV010000377.1 GCA_947378615.1 Chitinophagaceae bacterium
ACAGGAATTAGTTGACTTCTTACGCTTTTTAGTTGAGTTGATAGACTAAAATCATGGCGGCTTACTCCTTTTGGGTGAAGTGATACACAATTAAAGTAAGTCAAATGTTATTCCTTAATTATTTCATTAAACCCAACTCTAAGTTCAAAACGTATAACTTAATACCTACAACTTCCTAATGCGAATCAAGGGTTGAAATAAGCTTGGATAAGTGCCGTAGGCACGAAATATTGGTAGGAAACAGGTGAATAATAATTTCCAAAAGTCCCGTAGGGACGACATATCATTTTAAAATGCTCAAAAGAAACACTTTTTTTAGTTTCAAACGCAAATTATCTCGTACCCACGGCACTTCAAGCCTTCATTTTAATATTTTACTACCAATATTTAGTACCTAACGGTACTTTCAACCTTTGATTCGCATTAGTAAGTTGTAGGTAGTAAGTTGTAGGTATTCAGTTATACGTTTTACGTTTTGAACTTCGAGTTGGGTTTTATGGACTAATTAAGGAATTCCATTTGACTTACTTTAATTGTGTATCACTTCACCAAAAAGGTGTACGCTGCCATGATTTTAGTCTATCAACTCAACTAAAAAGCGTAAGAAGTCAACTAATTCCTGTATCAACACACCGCAAAGTAGTAAGAAGTCATATTATTCCTGTATCAACTCAACTAAAAAGCATAAGAAGTCAACTAATTCCTGTATCAACTCATGGCAAAGTAGTAAGAAGTCAACTAATTCCTGAATCAACTCAATAAAAAGCTGGATGAAGTCATATATTTCCTGTATCAACTCATCAAAAAGCTGTAAGGAATAAACTGACTTGATGATGCTTGCGTATTATTTCTCTAAGGAATCGCCAAATACTTATATTTAATGTGTTTGAAACTGTAAGGAATGTACCGACTTGATGATGCTTATATGTTTTATATCTAAGGAATCAATAAACACCCATAAGAAATCAACAAATACCTAGATGGAACCTCTTGGAAACAGTATGGAATTACCAAGAAAATGAATTTAATGCCTGAAAGGGTTATAGTAAAGTGCGACAAATAATAGTTTTTTAATTTTAAATTATATAGTTATGAAGTCAATGTTAGTTATTTCGATGTTTTTATTTAGTGTGATGGTACAGGCTCGACCTGTTTTTCAGGTAGGGGCTCCCGCTACTGAATTCCATGTTGACCCCGTAAAAGGAAATGAGTCTTCCGCTGCTACGGGCTCGATAAAGAGTCCATTTAAAACCATTCAACAAGCTCAAAATGCGGTAAAAGCCATTAGTGGTAATATGTCATCAGATATAATTGTGTATCTGCATGGGGGGACTTATAACCTAAGTTCTACCTTAACTTATTCAGAACAGGATGGGGGGGCAAATGGGTTTAATGTGATTTATAAGGCCTATCGCAAAGAGAAACCTGTCATTTCGGGTGGAAAACCAATTACGGGTTGGCAATTAGTGAAGGGCAAAGGGTATTATAAGGCAAATGCTGCGACTTCTCTTGGTTTTTCCCCTTATATGCGAAATATATTTGTCAATGGAAAGCGTGCCATTCAGGCAAGAGGCCCCTTTATTACCCCACATACCATTAACTATGACGACCCTCACACACCGCAATTTCGTGATGGACTCTACGTTAAGACGAGTGATTTGAAAAATTACACCAACATCAAGGATATGACATTTTTTCAATGTGGAGCCTTCAAGCATATTGAGATTCCTGTTGTAAAGATATTTCCGGTAACTCCTACGGAGTCGGCTTTGGTGATGAAACAGCCTTCGTTTTATACTTGGACAAATACTTATACCTATTATTGTATCCCAAATCCTGAACCCATTCAATTGGTAAATGCTATTGAAGAACTCGACGAGCCCGGCGAATTTTATCACGACCGTTCTACAGGCACAATTTATTACTATCCACGGAAGGAAGAGGATTTAAGTAAGGCGAATGTAATGGCACCCGTGACAGAGACGCTCTTGAAAATTGTTGGTACCTCTAATGTTTTTGTCAATCATCTCAAATTCGAAGGTATTTCTTTTGAGTATGGAAATTGGACAACTTGGACAACAAAGGAAATCGGTAGAAGTCAAGCAGATTTATATGCCGACTACACATCAATTGAGGGGCAAATACAGTTGCAATACACCAATGATATATCTTTCAAGGGATGTCGCTTTGAACATCTTTTAGGGTCAGGGATTTATATGCCCGACAATAATAACAATACCACAATTCAAGGAAACTTATTTAATGATTTGACTGCTGCTGCCATTTTAATTGGAAAGGACATGACGCCTTCGGCTACTGTTAACAACAATACATTGATTGATAACAATGTCGTACGCTCAATCGGGGTTGATTATTATCAATCGTCAGGGATTTACGCTAATGTTAGCAACAACCTCACTATCTCCCATAATGATGTGGCAGATGTGGCCTATTTTGGGATTAACCAACGGTATTCTAATTTGAAGACCAATTATGTAGGCAATACACAAATCAAATTTAATAAAGTGTCTAATTATGCTACTGCCTCTAAATATGGTTTTGGAATAACAGATGAGGTGGGTGCCTATTATTTTTATGATGTTCAAAATTCTGTATTTAGTAATAATTACGGCGAATATTTGGGAAATAAATCTTTGGATGGCTGTTTTAGGGAGGATGCAGGTGGATTGAATAACAAATTCATTAATAATGTTGCCAATTGTAAAGCCTCAAAGAAGTCTTTTTCCTTTGGTGGTGAACATTACTCAAATCTTCTTTTTGATAATAATTATGGGAATGTGCCTGATAAATTTGCAAATATTGCAGGAAGTATTGATACAAACTTTCACTTAGAGGCAGATGCACCTTTTAAAGTTAAATGGTCAGCAGCAGCACAAGCGATTATTGATAGTGCGGGATTGCAAAAGCCTTATCGATATTTATTGTCTGATTTTGGACAGGATGTATATGATACAACTGCGGCACCTGCCATTAAAAATGTTGATTGGAGTAATGAGTTGCTCGACTATCTGAAACCAAAGAAGTACCCGATTGCAAAGGATGTGAATCTGTTTTGGACTTCATTTCCAAATGGAGGAGATATAACCAAACAAGAGAATTCAATTTTAATCAGGAATGCGAAAAAAAGCACAAGAGCTGTTTTTAGGGGTGCATTCTATGGTAATGATTATATTCGATTTAATGCCTTATTTAACGACAGTATAAATTCACATAAAGAGGTTTCATTCAGGGTATCAAATTTTACTTATAAAAACGTTCCAAGATATTATTTCTGGATTTCAAACAAGGATTTGAATCTTAAACGTGTGAATACTGATTTATCTACCACTACACTTATAGGTGCAAAAGGAACTATTTCCGAGACGGTAAAATACACTTCAAATCTTTACTCAACTGGTAGCGATGTAGAAATTTATACCAATAATGAGGCTAATGGAGTACGAATCACACTATCAATTGATGGCGTTAAATTGGTTGATTGTTTGGATACTACCCCTGGTTATTTGACAAATCCTGGATTATTGATGTTCGAATCAAGAGGTGCAGGAGGTTCCATTTTATTGAGCAATCCTAAGGAGGAGAAAAAGTAATAATCAGTTTCAATTAGAATTGTATTTATTGATTTAATTAAATTTTCTATTATGAATTTTGTGTATTATTATTTTTCAAAACAATTACTCTTAGTAATGTTTTTATTATTATCAATTGGCAGCTTTAGTCAGTTTGAACAAGTAAAAGTCAGTAAAAATCCGAAGACCTATTGCAATCCGCTAAACATCAGCTATCGGTTTAGTATTCCTAATCCGGGATGCCGGGAGGCAGCAGACCCTGTATTGCAAGTTTATAAAGGGAAGTATTATCTATTTGCATCAAAGTCGGGGGGGTATTGGTATTCCAATGATATGGCAAAATGGATTTTTGTCCCAATATCAGCAAAGACATTACCTATTGAACAATATGCCCCAACCACCTTCGAATATCAGGGTTGGTTGTATTATGTAGGGTCTGTCAAGACGGGGACTTCAGGGATAATATATAAATCCCAAACACCCGAAAAAGGAGAGTGGACGCCTATTAAAGAGATTAAATCGGATTGGGACCCATCGTTTCTTGTAGAACATGACAGTCTGTATTTATATGCAGGATGTTCTAATGTGGCACCAATTTTTAGTCGTGTCTTCGACGTTAAGACACTCGAAATTCTTCAGGACTCTACCGTATTATTCGCAAGTCAAACACAAAATCATGGCTTTGAACGACCAGGAGATAAGAATGAGTCT
>CANCKV010000378.1 GCA_947378615.1 Chitinophagaceae bacterium
TACCCATATTAATATCATTCGTGCCAGATTTATTAAAATCGCAGTTGGTAATGGAAGAGTAATTGATATTATTAATAGCTATTGCAGACTTCTTTGCACCAATAAAGGATAGGTTATTGATGGCTATATATGAATAACCCGTATCAGTAATGGAATAATTGGTATTGGCAACCTTTACATTCCTTGTATTAGGGTCTTTCGTTGCATACATTAAAATGGAATCACCCGAAGATTGAAAACACCAATCGCCGTCAATATCCAAACAATTGGGATGATTCTGAAAGAAAATACCATAATCAGTTTTTACGGGATAATTTGCTTTAGTGGTTAGAGAAGAAAAAGAAAGTTGGGTTCCTGATTGTATCACTCCGGGTAATTTTTCTAATGACCAATCAGTAGAACGATAAACCAAATCTGCCCCAGTGAAATTAGGTGTACCCGTTAAAGAACTACAGGTAAAATGGGCTGAATCATTGACAGGTACGCCAGTAATGTTCACATAGCCACCGTTCGAAGCATTTATATTGGGAAACCTGCCAAGAGGTATCAAACTGTCATTAATATATAAGGCTGAAGGCATTGAATCCAACAAAGGATTGGAAGCCTCCCACAGATTGTTACCCACCTTTATCCAGGTTGGCAATGACAATCTGCCATCAAAGACAGGTTTATTGCCTGTACCATAGGCAGAAAAAATAATAGGATTGTTCGATGTACCATTCACTGTTATCCTTAATGTACCTGCAAATGTATCCCCCCTATTGAACAAGACTTCATCGCCTGGCAACAAGTTACCCATCATGGAATTTAACTTGGCAAGTGATTTCCAAGGTGATGTAGGGTTTTGGGCCTGTATAATGGAATTATTGTCATCACCGATTGAACTGGATATATAATAGATGTTTGGGGAGGGGATTATGGTATTTGAATAAGCACTTGCCATCCCAGTTCCCACATTATTGGTAGCCGAAACACTAAACGAATAAGATACACCCGGAGTTAGTCCTGTGATTTTTATTGGACTTGAAGTACCTGTTGCACTAATATTTCCTGGGTTTGATGTAACAGTATATTGCGTAACAAAAGAATTGGCAGGCGGCAAGAAATTGACAGAAACCACCATGCCATTAGGAGTTGCCAACCCAATTGTTGGGGCGGCAGGCACACCAAGAATAGAATTGGGGTTGCCAACCAAATAGGTGTTCGCCTTAACTGTAGGCAACGTCAATGCTGTACTTGGATTTGCAACAAATCTATTTACAACATTATCAATTGAACCTAAAGCAGTTTCAGAATAACCATTACTTCTTAAATTATATATTCCCAAAACAGCACCACCCGAGTTAAATCCAGCTCCTACATTTCCACTGTTATACTGAAAACTAACATTGGCAAAACTTTCTTTGTTTGACAGAATCGTCCATTGCATTGCAACCATATTACTGATAGCAGCAGGGGAATAGCTTAAACTTTCTGATACATCAACAGTGATATTTGGAGAATTGGTGGTATTGGTCAACACTATCGGCGAGTAATAGGATGCAGTACCAACAGGAATTACAGTGGCCTCAGTGCCTACAGAATTAATTGTTAAGGCACCTGCACCACTTGCATCAATATAACTGGCACTTGAAGGGATGAGAGGCAATATATTTGTTGGGCTTGCGAGTAATAGGTTATTACCACCTAAAACCAAGTTACCATTGGTCAGTTTCAAGGTTCCATAAATGGTTGTGGAATTACCCAATGTAACATTACCATTGGTGTTCGAAATTTCAAAGAAATTAGATGGGGCAGAATTACCACCACTCCAACTAGTATTGTTAGTATAAGTCTGTGCTTTATTTCCACCAAACTTTAGATTAGTAATACATGGAGCACCTGTTGTAGTACCTCCTGTAGTGAAAATTCCGTTTGTTTTGGTAAAGTTACCCATTACAATAAAGTTGACAGTATCAGGGCCTACATTTGCCCCCCCACCATTGTTGTTTAAATAAACAGAAGTACCGTTGGCTGCCTGATAATAATTGCCCACTGTACAGTTTACCACTGCTGGTGAAGTTGTGCCATTGCCACCAAAAAACAAACTCATACTGGCATTTTCATTCATAACAAGAGAATCATTAATAGTGATATTCAAATTTTGAGTATTGCCGTTTGAACCAAGAAAATTACAATTTGACAGGTACATTTCTCCACCCACGTTGAAGTAGAATGGTGATGAATTACTATTTGTAATGATGTTTCCACCTAAATTCACACTCACATTATTCTTGACGTAGAGTGTATTTCCAGTAAGCAATTTATGGGAGACCCTTCCTTTAAGAAGTGGGCAATTGAAGGTTAAGTTTGACAATGTTGAAGGAAAGTTATTGACAATAACCGTCGAAGGGCTTGCACCACCACTTAAATTTTGTATGGTAATATTTGCATTGTCAAAATTGGCAATGGGCAGGTATTGAGCCGCAAAATCCACCCGGTTATGGATATAATTTCCCGATACAAATGGGCTGCCTGTACCGAAAATAAGTGTGGAAGCAGTACTGATGATATTGCCACCATTAATAATCGTACCTGTAACGGTATCCAAACTATTTGCAGCATAGAAATTATTGTTATAGATACCTGTAAAAGTCGAATCTATTATCAGGTTGCCCGCAATGTTTGCAGAAGCACCTCCCACAAACTTTACAATCATGGAATCAGTTGCTGATTGTCCTGTTGCCAATCGAATTGTACTTCCAACAGGCACACACAAATCAGTTCCAGCAATATTGGTATTACCAATTGTTAAAAATGCAGGCGCAAGTGTAACTGCCTGTAAACTGACATTGGCATTATTGGTTAGCAATAATTGAGCAATTGTGTTTGAACCTGGAACACTTACACTAATTGCACCGGTTGCATTTGAACCATTAATATTGCTACCATTAAATTGCAATACATCAACAGTAGATGGGATTGTCCGATTAGGGTTCCAATTAGCGGCTGTATTTAAGTTTCCATTTGTATTCCCTATCCAAGTATAAATACCTGTTGGTATAATGGCAGAAGTCAGACTACTTACCGCACCAGTAGTACTACTTGCAGAAGAGAAAGCAGCAACAGTAAATGTATAACTACTTCCTGCCTGTAAACCAGTAATGGTATAGTTTTGCGTAGCAGCAACACCAAGTCCGACATTATCAGTTATTGGCGTTTGAGCTACACCACCAAGGTACGGAGTGATGATATAGTTGTCCACTTGACTTACAATAGCATTTGAAGGGGGTGTAAAAGATAGGGTTGCTTGTGCATTTCCCCCAATTATTGAAACATTTGATGGCACCAATGCAACTACATTAGGAATAATTGAAGAAGATGCCAAACTCACAGAACTACTTCCTGCACTATTTGTGGCTGTAACTGTAAATGTATAAGATGTTCCATTAGTTAATCCAGTGAAAGTATATGGGCTACTAGTAATACCCGTAACAGCATTCCCTGTAGAAGGGGTAATTGTAAATGTTCCTGTATTTCCGCCCCAATTACTTTCAACGAAACTTATGATTACCTGTTTATCTCCTGCGATGACACTTGAAATAACAGGTTGGGCTGGTGCTACTGCATTAACAGTTAAGGCTGCAGTAGTGCTTGTTGCTGTGTAGTTACCACCTGATGTCTGATTTGCAGTGATGGTAGTAGTACCTACACCAACAGTGGTGATGGTAGAACCACTTACGGTTGCAACTGATGTAGAACCACTTGAATAGGTTACATTGCCGCTACTGTTTGTAGTTGGAGAGGGGGAAAATGAAGTGCCATAATTTTGACTCATACTTGCCAAAACAATATTTCCTGTAAGACTTGTCGCAGCAAAGGCATTTTTAATACCAATACCCAAGTTTACAGTTGAAGATGGAAGATTATAGCCCGTAACCGTAGGACTTGTGCTTACCGTAAAAGATCCAGAACCACTAACTGCGGTGCTCCCATCCCCTAAATCCAATTCACTCCAACTTGAGGATACATATTTGCCCAAAACCACATGATTCGTAGAAATAAGATTGGTATATCCCGCACCCGCAGTTGCATATTGCATCCCAATGGTGGATAGACAAACTGCACTTGAAGTAACTGTCCATTGTGCATTTACCGTATTGGAGGCAGTAGCTGGAGAGGTAGCAGAATTTGATACGACTACACCAATATTAGGTGTATTGGTAGTACCTGTAAAAGTTATGGGCAAGTATAGCGCCCCCGTTGAATAGTACATTGGGAATAAGGTAGCAGTAGCAGGTACTGAATTTACCATCAC
>CANCKV010000379.1 GCA_947378615.1 Chitinophagaceae bacterium
TCATAATTTACTACATGATAGGTACTAAAATTAGGACGAATATGGTTTTTCATGGTAGTTAGCGCATGAGTGATGGCAATATGTTTGAAAGAGGTATCGCCTGTTGCTTTTGATGCAAAGAACAACAATTCCAGATTCATCATATTATCAATGATAACCGGATAATGCCATTCAGTTTTTCCATCCCAAGAAGTTTTTCCATTCCAACTTTTGATACATCCAACAGTAGGATTAAAACGGGTACATAAGGATTTGGCACCCTGTATTAAAACCTCTTTATATTTTTCGTTGTGGGTAAGCCGGTATCCATTCCCATAACTACAATACAACATAAATCCTACATCGTGATGACCATTAAAATATTGTAATGGTTCGAGGGCTTCAGTAAATTTGACAGCAGCCTCTTTTATTGATTTATCCTTTGTTCCCTCAAAAGTGTACCATAGATTTCCAGCAAAAAAGCCACTTGTCCAATCATAAATATTTGGACAAAGAGCCAAAGTCCCATCTGTCCTTGAAGTGCGTGGAGGCGTTGAAGGATTTTTTGCAACCAACAACATATTCTTGCAATGCTGTTGTGCATTGAGAAAAGCATTGTCAATCATCTGTCCTTTTGCGATAGAGCAGTGAAATAAGATAAATGATAGAATAAATAAAGGAATTACAGTAGATTTAGCAACATGCACAAGTTCCCGAAAGCTAAAAACTTTCTGGGCACTATCAATCTTTGATACCCTTAAACAATTAATATTCTCCATTTTACAATTTACTTATAATCATACAAACCAAAAAACAATAACCTACTCTCCTCATTTTCCATTTTCCATTTTCCACTTTCCATTTTCCATTTTCAATTCTCAATTCTCCATTTTTAATTAAACTTAAAACCAAGGACGCCGCCCGCTAAACACTCAAATGCAGGCAGCATCCTATTTGGCCTCTCTCTCTTATTCAATTACGAATTACGAATTATCAATTATCAATTAACCGTTATAGTCAAAGTCTTAACTGTTTCACTACCACTATAAGCATTTGCATTTTTAGCATTGAAAGTCACGGTATAAGTACCCGGTTTTGTAAACAGGTATGAATAGACCGACAATGGATTATCTGTAAGCGTCTTGATAGGCAGTCCTGCATCAGGGTTTACCCCACTCAAGTTTACCGGCTGAGATATTACAAACTGCTGATTGAATTTTATAGTTGAATCTCCGCCAGCTATTTTTAAATACGAATTGTTAATTATCCAATAGGCAGGACCACCCGATACATTTACATTCATCCAAGTAGAATTACTAGAGATATCCAATAAGTTGGTACTCGAACCGTCAGGAAGAGAATCTTGCAATAAAAAATTGGTAATTGTCCAATTTCGCTGATGATGATGACCATCTGTGGTATCAGAAAATTTGAAAGCCAAATAAGTGGAAGTGTCATGATTGACAAAATTAGAAAGATTGATATTACCCGATGGAATAGGATTTTTTTGACCTGTAGAAAGAGTAGGGGTAATGTCCGTCCAAGTGGCATTTAACACTGAGGCAGAATCATAGCTACCATTAAAATCACTCGACAATAAAAGTCTTAGTGATTGGGTAGATGTATCTCTTGCATATTGTTGGAGACTCAAGAATCTGAGAATGGGCACACCTCCAATTGCGGAAGTTCTTTTTCTATTTTGATATTGATGCCCATTTTCTCCCGAATAAAAAACAATATAATCAGGGTTGCCGCTAAAAGCAAACCTTACAACGGCTCCTGTACCTGTATCAATGCCATGATAACTAATATGATAAATATTTGAATCAGAAGTGACATTGAAAGAAACTGTATCTACATTCTTTTTAGTACAAGAACCTACTGCCATCATCAACATTAATATTATTATTCCATTTCTCATTTTCCTTATTAATATATTTTCTATTTTTTTTATCAATTCCTTTCCATCTCCATTATTCTAAATTTTTCTAACTCACCACACTCATAACTAACCACTAACCACTAACAACTAACAACTAATAGCTACCATCCTGGATTCTGTTGTCCATTCATAGCTGGGTTAAGCGCCATTTCATAGCTTGGTATGGGAAACAACAGGTGTTTTGGCTGTACATTACTTGCAGCATTTGCTGCATATAGATATTTTGATGGTGCTGAAGAGAGAATCTGATAGGCTAATGCCTGCATGGTCGGTAAAAATGTCCCCCATCTGATTAAGTCATTCCTACGCAATCCTTCAAAACAAAGTTCAAGTAGTCGTTCGTTGTAAACGGCCTGTTGAAAAGCAGTATATCCAAGACCTGCAGCTAAATCTGATGTCTTGTTTGCAACATTAAGCGGGAATCCATACGCCCGTCTTCTCACCTGATTGATGGCATTGTACGCTTCGGTCGTAGGGCCTTGATTCACCTCATTGATAGCTTCGGCATTCATTAGTAGTACATCTGAATAACGCAATATTGGGAAATTGATGGCCGTAAAGTTTTTGCTTTTAGGCGCTGCCACTTCAAAAGACCGTCTCCATTTTCCACAATTTCTATCATAAATAGAGTTGATTGACCAAGCAGATGTAATAGTACTGTCAATCAATCCTGTAATTTTATTTTTGTATGTTTTGTAATTGAATGGGGCAATATTCCAGTCTCGACGTTTATCGTTTGATACTAACTTATTGCTCCCTATATAGGCATTGAAAAGAGTGGCAGTAGTATTTAAAAAACCATAAGAATATCCAATCGAATTATCATCACATGCAATGCCATTAGCAGAACCTACCCATCCATAAGATTGAGTATTTGTGCCGATTCCATTTCCAGTAAATTCAGCCTCCCATATACTCTCTTTTATGTCATAAATATTTTGGCAATGATTGATAAATATTTGGCTATAACTTGGATTCAAGGAGTGAATGCCTGAAATAATTACTTTGTTTGACCAATTTAATGACTGTGAGAAATAATAGGCACTACTATCTGTAAAGGGATTGCCCGCCCTAAAAAGGCAAACCCTTGCTAAGATTCCCTCTACAACTGACTTTGATACTCTCCCTGAATATCCCCATTGAGTGATAGTTTTAACCAAACTATCAGCAATAGTCATATCATTGATGATTTGTGTATAAACTGCCCGTGACTTGGTTTTTGGAAAATAGAGGCTATCAGGGGAAGTGGAGGCATGAAGAGGCATCGGAACATCGCCCCAATTAGAAACCAATAGAAAATAATAATAAGCTCGAAGAAATAATGCTTCTCCTTGCACCACACTCCTTGATGCTGAATCCATTAGGGGTTTGTTGATATTATCTAATAACAGATTTGCACGATTAATACTTGTATATAAATCAGACCAAAGGCCACTAATCTGACCATCGGCAGGTGTATAGTTATAGACAGATGGACCTGTTAATGTAGTAGAACCACTTCTCGTATAAAAAGACTCATCAGTACTTGAGTTTAAAAATGCCCAAAGATTTTCTCCGTACAAATTGTCTGAACCTAATTTTTCATAAACAACTGTAAGGGCACTATTCATTTGGTCGGCTGTTTGAAAATAGTTTTTTATCGGAATGAATGAAGTTGGTGTAGTATCCAAAAATTTGTGGCATGAGGTGATGGTTAGTATATTTATCAATAGCATAAAAATGCCAATAATTCGTGACACCCTTTTATTTTTCATATTTAATTTAAAATTAATCATATCCTATTATTCATTTTGTAATACTTTAAAAAATTGAATTGAAAAACAAATTGAGCAACTTGCCATACAATTCAGTTTGTTCTTTTGAATACAACGCAAAACATATAACGTATAACGTACAACTTACAACCTACCACTTACAACTTTTCACTTACAACTTTTCACTAACAACTAACCACTAATAACTAACTAAAACGTAAGATTTGCCCCCACTATCAAGGTTCTTGCCCTTGGATAAGGCGAATAATCTGAACCCGGGGTTAGTGCTCCTGAATACACGGATACTTCTGGGTCATATCCTGAATACTTTGTCCACGTAATCAAATTCTGTCCTGATGCATAGATTCTTAGGGTTTTGATGCCCATTTTTTTCAATTTTGCAGGTATGAAATTATAACCAAGTGAAACTGTTTTCAGCCTGATATAAGAACCGTCTTCAATGAGTCTAGAAGAATACACCCCATAAGGACCACTGCCTCCTGCCCGATTAATAGTTGTATTCTGATTGGTTGGAGACCATCTGTTAATATAAGTAGCAAACTGATTGAAATTTCGCTTAACATTCAAATTGCCATCAAAATCATTCCTATTCAAGTTA